>NZ_BMJQ01000016.1 GCF_014643535.1 Aliidongia dinghuensis
CGGGTGGCGGCGGCGCTGCAGGCGCCTGCGGAGCCGGTGGCGGCGGCTGTGGTGGTGCCGGCGGCGCGGCAGCCTCGGCGGCCGGCGGCGCGCCCGGCACCAGCTCGAAAATGATCTGATTGCCCTGGCGGGTGTCGTTGACCCGGCGCCCCGGCGGCAGCGTGAATTCGAGCTGGGTTGCGTCGGCCGAGAGGGACGCCGGCCGCAGCCGCGCCGGCAAGGTCCGCCCGAGCCGCGCGATATCGACCGCGACCGGCTGATCGAACGTGATCTGCACCTTGCCGTCGCCCTGGGCGAGCTTGTAGTCGGGATGCTTAGGGCTGTCGAACACCAGCCGGTCGGCGCCGCCGCGAACGCTGATGCGCCACCCCAGCCGCAGCGGCTTCGGTGTCGCCGGCGGTGTGGCGGCTGGTGTGATGGGCGGGGCGGGCTCGGCCTTGGGCGGTTCGGCTTTCGATGGGGCGGCCTGGGGCTGTACGGTTAGCGCCGGTTTCGGCTTGTCGACCAGGTCAACGACCAGGGTCGTCGCGTCGTAGGAGGCCTGCTGGATCGCGACCGGCCGCTTCAGATGGGCTGTGATGGTGAGCCCGTCCGGCGCCGCTGCAACCTCATCGAGATAGGTGCCGAGCGCGCGCCGGACCTGATCGAGCGGCACCGTGACCGGCCGTTCGAAGCGGATGGTCAGGCTGTCGTCGGCGACGCTCGCCTGGAACGGCACCGAAGCGCCGCCATGCGTGCCGGCGAACACCAGGCGCGCGAAGCCGGTGTGCACCGCCGCGCGGGTGTCGAGCGGCGTCCGCGCCGATGCGGCAGGTCCAGGGGCCGCGACCGCCGTCGCGCCTGCCGGTGCTGAACCCCGCGCCGCCGGTTCCTGGGCGAGCGAGGTGCCGATCCAGGCGAGAGCCGCCACCAGGCCGACCGACATCAGGCGGATCGCGCGCTCAGGGCGCATGATCGCCCTCCGCACGCGCCGGAGCCGCCGCCGTATCTTCGACCGCGATCTCGATCCGGGTCTGGTCGCCGTCGCCGAGATCGACCATCGCCATGACCGAGAGCGGCCGCTGATAGCCGAGATGCCGGAGCGCGCCGGCGACACTGTTGGCGGCGCCGAGTGCCGTCACCCACTCGCGCGTCGTGTCGGCGCCGGGCGCCGGATTGGCGGCGCGATGAGCGATCACGGCGATATGGTTCTCGAAATTGGCCAGCAGCCGCGCCAGATCGAGCAGCGGCGGCGTCTGCGTATCGGCCCAATGCGCGATCGGCGCGGCCGGCAGGCTCAGCACCAGCCGATGCTCCTCGCGCCGCACGGTGGCGCCCACCAGGGCCTTCTGGTCGGCCAGCAGCTTGTCGAGCAATGCCGCAGCATAGCCGAGGTCGATTCGGGCCTTGCCCGGCGTCGGCACCTCGGCGGCGCCCTTGCCCGCGAGCCGATGGCCGGTCAGGTACTCGGAGATCGGCTGCACCACCCGTTCCCAGTCGCCGCGCTCGACGGTCGTCGTCGCGAACAGCAGGACGAAGAATGAGACCAGGAGCGACATCAGGTCGGCGAAGGTGATCATCCAGCCGGGCGAGCGCGGCCGCGGCGGCTGATCCCGCTCGAAGCCGAACGGCATCATGGTGCCGCCCCCGGCGTCTCGGTGCCCAAGACCGAGAAATCGAGCCGGAGGGCCGGCCCTGCCGCACGGTCGACGGCGATCGCGAGCAAGTCGCCCGGGCAGCCTTCGGCATAAAGCCGGGCCACGACGGCCGCCGCCCGCTGCCCGGCCAGCCGCTCGGCAGCGCCGCCCTCCGGCGCGTCAGCCGGCAGGAGCACGCGCCAGGTCATGCGCACACGCGGGCCGCCGCCGTGCTTCTGCATCAGGAGCGCCAGCCGATCGAGTGTCGGCAGCGCATCGGCCTTGGGCTGGGTGCTGCCCGGCTCGAACATGGCGGCCTCAGGCAGCGCGATCTCGAGGAAATTGTCGCCCGGCGCCGCCTCGGCCGTCTGGGCAAGCGGTGCGAAGCCGGTGAGCAAGCCGCTCACGTCGCGCGCGAAGCCCTCGATGTCCCCGGTCTCGGGTCTCAGCATCGGCGACGGCGGTATCATGCCCAGGCTCGATGGCAGGTGGCCGAACGCGGCATCGATCGATTCGAGCACCGCCTGCGCCCGGGGGCGCTGCACTTCGGAGATCGAGACCAGCACGATGAAGAAGACGAACAACAGCAGGAACAGGCTGACGTAGGTCGCCACCGCCGCGCCGGCCGGCGCCGGTGCCGCTGGGATCGAACCATCCTCATCCATGGCCGAGCGGTCCATGGCCCGATGCTGCGCAGGTCGTCGTCAGAACAGCCCCGCGAGAATAGCGTCGATGTCGGCCTGGCTGTTGGCGGCGCTCGGCATCTGCGGGCCATTCATCAGCTTGCGGTCGGCATCGGCCTCGGTTTCGGTTTCGGGCTCCGGTTCCGATGGCGGCACGAAATGCTCGACCTGATCGCCGAACGCCTCCAAGAGTCCGTGGATCTTGGTTTCGATGTAGCGCAGCGTCTTCACCACCTTGGTGATGCGCTGGCCGGTGATGTCCTGGAAGTTCGAGGCCTCGAAGATCTTGGTGACGGAGTCGGTGATCTGGGCCTGGGCCTCCGGCGGCAGGCTCGCGCCCAGCTTCTCCAGCACCTCGGCCTCGTCCAGGATGACGCCTGTCGCGGCGGCCGTCGCCTCGACCACGGCGTCCAGCTCGTCGGTCGCAAGCGGGATGTGATGATGCGGGATGTCGTGCGGCTGGACCGACGCGATCTCACGCTTTGCCGCTTGGATGACACGGGCCAGCGTCTCGAGCTCCTGGTAGAGCTTGATCTCGGACAGCGACAGTGCCCCGGTCAGGCTCGCCACCACCTCCTCGACCGCGGCATTGACCTCAGCCGCATCGACGACCGGCCGCTGGCCGCGCAACGTGTCGAGGCGGCGCGTCAGGTCGTCGGCGATCGCGAGCTTTACCATGGGGTCCCTCCCGAGGATCCGATGCGGGCGGCGCGGGCGGCCTGCCCGACGCGCGTCCCTCAAGATGTGCTAGTGGCCAAACACGAGGTCTGCAAGCCGTTGTGGATACAGGCGCGTGTGGATGGAGGCGCGTGCCCGTCAGTTCTGCGGGTTGGTGGTGGCCGCACCGGCGTCGGCCGCCGATGTTCCGCCCGCCGCCGTCGCCCCGCCCGCCACTGACTGGCGACGCTCGGCGAGCGCCATGGTGATCGACTGTGCCTTCTTCGGGTCCATCGCCGCCATGATCGCCGAGGTCGTGCGGTCCTTCATACGCGTCAGCAGCTGCAGCAGCACCGGCATGTCGAGGTCGGACAGGATCGGCGCCGCCTCCTTCGGCTTCATGGCGCTGTAGATCGCTACCAGGCTGTTCAGCCGCTGGTCCTCCTGGGCGTCGACCTTGCCCAGGCTGGCGTCGACCGACGCCTGCAGCTGCTTCAGCTGTTCGATCTTCTCGTCGACGCGCTGCTCCGCCGCCTTCAATAGCGTCTCGCGCTGCGTCAGCTCGTCGGCGCGCTGATCGAGCTCGGTGCGCCGCTTGGCCAATTCCTGCAGCAGCTTGACCTCGGCCTCGCTATAGCTCTGCGACGGCGCCTTGGACGGCGTCGGGTTGAGCGGCTCGCTCTGTGCTGCGGCACCGGCAGCCGGCGCAGCTCCCGCGGCGGCCGCTTTCGCTGGAGCTTCGCTCGCGGGCGGCTTCGCCGCCGGCGTCTGGCTTTGCGCTGTTTGGCTTTGTGCGGTTTGGCTCTGTGCTGTTTGGCTCTGGGGCGTCTGGGCAAAGGCGATGCCGGCCTCATGCCAGACGGCGCCAAGCTTGAGCATCAGCATGCCGCTGGCAGCGACGATCAACAGATGCAGCAGGCGTGGTCTCAGTCTCATTGGCGTCCCCTCGCCTCCAGCGCGCGCAGCAGATCCCGTTCGGCACGCGACTGCGGTGTGGATTCGGCATCCCGCGGCTCGCCCCCGCGCGGCTCGGCAGCACGAGGCTCTGCATGACGCGGTTCTGGCGGCCGCGGCGCAGGCGCGCTCGGCGGTTCACGGGGCGGCGGCGCGGCACGCCCCTTGGCACGCGCCGGGTCGAGCGCAGGCTCGTTGCGCCCGGCCGGCCCGTCGGCCGCCTCGGCCTGCTTCAGCAGCATGGCAAGGCGGCTCTGGCTGTTCTTGTCGGCAGCAGCGGCGGTCGCCGCAGCCGTCGGCGAAGACGCCCCGTTGCCGGTGGCGGCGGCCGTCGCGGCCTGCTGGTCGCGCTGGATGCGCAGCCCGGCCTCGAGCCGGTTCGCCACCTCCTCGCCGCGCTCGGTAATGAAGCGCAGATCGGCCTCGAGCGTCCGGGCGCCGTCGATCGTGTTTTGCAGCGCGCGTCCTGCGTCGGCGGCCGTGAGCTTGAGCTCGGAGACCGCGTCCTCGGCCGCCCCCGACGCGCCCTGCAGGTCGCGGATCAGGGACTGCAACCGCTCGCTGTCGCGCCGAAGCGCCGCCAGGCGCCCATTGAGCTTGATCGCAAAACCGATCGTCGCAATAAGCAGGACCGCGACCACCGCGTCCATGATCAGCGTCAGCATCATGGGCGTCAGCGCTCCTTCGGTTTGGCGTCGATCTTCTCGTCGATGCGCACGGCCATGTTGCCGCTCTTGCGGCCCATCTTGCCGCTGAACATCAGAAGATCGCCGCAGAGGAGCTCGACGTCGGAGTCCGGCATGGCGTTCAGGGGCAGGCGCGTGCCGACCTTCCAGCTCAGCACGTCCTTCAAGGACAGGCTCATGGTGTCGAGCACGGCGCGGATCTGCACGTCCGTATGCCAGAGCTCGCCGGCAAGATGGCTCTCCCAGATCGAGTCGCGGCCGAACTTCTCGCCCATGAACATCTGCAGCAGGAGCTCGCGGACCGGCTCGAGCGTCGCGTTCGGGAACAGGAGTTCGAGGCGGCCGCCGCGATCCTCCATGTCGATGCGCAAGCGCGCCACGATCGCGGCGTTGGCGGGCCGTGCGATGGTCGCGAAGCGCGGATTGATCTCGAGCCGTTCGAAGCGGAAATCGACCGGCGAGAGCGGATCGAACGCGGCCGAGAGATCACCCAGCACGACCGTCACCAGCCGCTCGACCAGGTTGCGCTCGATCGTCGTGTAGGGTCGGCCCTCGATGCGCATGGCCGCCGTGCCGCGCCGGCCGCCCAAGAGCACGTCGACGATCGAATAGATCAGCGCCGAATCGACCGTCAGCAGCCCGTAATTGTCCCATTCCTCGGCCTTGAACACCGACAGCATGGCCGGCAGCGGGATCGAGTTCAGGTAGTCGCCGAACCGGGTCGACGTGATGCTGTCGAGCGAGACCTCGACGTTGTCGGACGTGAAATTGCGCAACGAGGTCGACATCATGCGGACGAGCCGGTCGAACACGACCTCGAGCATCGGCAGACGCTCGTAGGAGACGAGTGCCGAATCGATGATGGCACGGATGCCGGACGTGTCGCGATCCCGACCGGCACCGTCGGCGAAGCCCAGCAGGCTGTCGATTTCGTTCTGGTTGAGGACGCGCGTCGAAGCTTCGCCGCCGCCAAGCCCCATGGCAGCGGCCATGTCGTCGTCGCCACCGCCGGCGCCGCCGTCATCGCCACCCGCCATCGCGGCCCATTCGGCCGCCATGCGTTCTTCGTCTTCTTTCGTTACATCCGACATCGCCTGTCCTGGTGCACCCGCGTTCCAATCAACGCCCAGATAGTTTCAGTGAAAGCGCTTACTGAACAAGCATCTCAGTGAATAATACGTCGTCCACCTTGACCGGTGCCACGGCGGCGTTGACCCGCATCAGCAGTTCTTCGCGCAGCCGATAGAGCCCGGCCGACCCCTTCAGGTCCTCGAGCCGGAGTTCGCGCAGGTAGGTCTGGAACGTGTCGATGATCCGCGCCTGAACCTGCTTGATCTTGGCCTTGTCCTCTTCGCTCTCGATTTGAAGACTGACATGGAGCTTAAGGAAGCTCGATTTCCGCGAGCCGGTATTGAGGTTGACCAGCATGTCCGGCATGTCGTCGTAGAACACCGCAACCTTTGGCGGCGGTGGTGGCGCTTCGACCTTCTTCTCGACCTTTTCCTCGCCCTTGCCGAGGAGCGTCGTCGCGATGCCGCTGAAATAGAGCGCCGCAGCCGTGCCGATGATCAGGAGCAGCGCCGCGAGTGCCATGATGATGAGCTTCTTGCCGCCGCGCCGGCCTTCGCCACCCTCGGCTGCACCATCATCGATTGCCTCTTCGGCCATTACCCGATTCCCGTCATGCACAAGCCCCGGCCGAACGATACCAGGGGTCGATTAACCATGACCAAACTTGATTAAAAGTTCCTTTAGCACCGCGCCTGCCGCCACGCGGGCGCTATTGCTCCTGCACCATATAGAGGTTGAGTTCGTCTGCCTTGAGCGGGGCGATCGCGGCATTGATCCGGCCCAGCATCTCCGCGCGATGGGCGCTGAGCTTCGCGACGCTCTCGGTCTCCGAGATCGGCAGCGAACGGATATAGACCTGCATGGCATCGACCACCCGCGGCGTGACGCCGCGCACGCTGTTCACATCCTCGCGCGTCGGCATCAGCAGGCTCACGCCCAGCTGCAGGATGCGGTTGCCGTGCCCCTGCGTGTCGAGCGAGATCATGATCGGCGGGCGCAGGTCGAAATAGCGCTCGGGCGTGATCGGCTCCGGCGGCTTCGGCTTCTTCTCCTCCACTGCGGCCATGGTCCCCTCGGGTGGTTTCATGCCGAGGAGCTTCGGCAGGAATCCCGTCATCATGAGTGCCGCACCCGCGCCGGCGACCAGCACGATCCCCCCCACCAATATCAGCACGCCTACGCTGCGCCGCATCGCCCCACCCTCTGACGCTCTTCCCCAGAGCGAGGGATAGCCCCGCTGCCAGAGGGATGGCAAGGCCGGCAGATCCGGCGGCCGCCGGCCGGAAATTTCTGCCGGGCGGCCCCGGTTCTTCCCGGCAAAGCTCGCCCTGATGCGTGCGGAGCCGCACTCTAATTAATTGAAATAAATCGCATTTCTTCATTGGCACGGCAGACGCATGGGGCCCGGCACCTGGCATCGTTGCCGGGTCGTCGTTGAGGAAGTGATCGAGATGCAGACGGCAACCTACGTTGCACTCTCCCGGCAAGCGGTCCTGGACCGGCAGATGGACGTGATCGCCAACAACCTGGCGAACATGTCGACTTCGGGCTTCAAGACCGAGAACCAGCTGTTCCAGGAATACCTGGAGCCGAGCCCGGTCCGCGGCCAGACAATTGCCTACGTCCGCGACGCCGGCGTCGTGCGCGACCTCCGCCAGGGCGACCTGTCCAGGACCGGCAACCCGCTCGACGTCGGCATCGACGGCAACGGCTATTTCCAGGTCAACACCGTCGACGGCCCGCGCTACACCCGCAACGGCCGCTTCCAGCTCGACGCCGGCCGCACGCTGGTGACGGCCCAGGGCTACCAGGTGCTGGATTCGACCGGCCAGCCGATCACCATCCCGCAGGGCTCGACCTCGATCTCGATCGGGGCCGACGGCACGGTCGCGACCGAAACCGGCCCGGTCGGCAAGATCGCTCTCTCCTCCTTCGCCAACGGGCAGGACGTCGTCCCCGCCGGCAACGGCCTCTACGTGACGTCGGCGACGCCGACGCCCGACACGGTCTCGACCCTGCACCAGGGCATGCTCGAGGACTCGAACGTCCGGCCGATTATCGAGATGACCCAGATGCTCGGCGTGCAGCGTGCTTACGCCTCCGCGCAGAACATCATCGACAGCGAAGACAACCGCCTGCGCAACGCCATCGACAAACTGTCGAAGTCGTCCTGAGAGAAGGCCTGAGGAAGAAGGACTGAATCACCATGCGCTCGATGGACATTGCCGCGACGGGCATGCAGGCCCAGCAGCTCAACGTCGAAGTCATCTCGAACAATATCGCGAACCTGAACACGACCGGGTTCAAGCGCCAGCGCGCCGAGTTCCAGGACCTGCTCTACCAGAGCATCCGGCGACCGGGCGAGACATCGTCGGACCAGAACACGGTCGTGCCGGTCGGCGTGCAGGTCGGCATCGGCGTCAAGACCGCCGCCGTCTACCGCATCCATGAGCAGGGCAATCTCACCCAGACTCAGAACCCGCTCGACCTCGCGATCCAGGGCAAGGGCTTCTTCCAGGTCCTGCTGCCCGACGGCACCACCGCCTATACCCGCGCCGGCTCGTTCCAGCTCAACAACCAGCGACAGATCGTGACCGCCGACGGCTATCTGGTGCAGCCGACGATCGCGATCCCGCAGGGCACGACGTCGATCTCGGTCAATGCGTCGGGCCAGGTGCTGGCCCAGGTGACGGGCCAGACCAACCCGCAGACCGTGGGCCAGCTGCAGCTCGCGATATTCCCGAACGATCCGGGCCTGGCCGCCCTGGGCCAGAACCTGCTGCAGGAGACCCAGGCGTCCGGCAACCCGCAGACCCAGGACCCGGGCCAGCAGGACGCCGGCACGATCCAGCAGGGTTTCCTCGAGACCTCGAACGTCAACGTGGTGACCGAGATCTCAAGCCTGATCACCGCGCAGCGCGCTTACGAAATGAATTCCAAGGTGATCGAAGCCTCCGACCAGATGCAGCAGACGCTGACCAACCTGCGCTGATCCAGAGCCTCAAAGGTAACCGGCCATGACCAAGCCCTTCGCCCTCGCCCTGACCCTCGGCCTCGCTCTCGTGCTCGCCCCCGTGGCCCACGCCGCGAACCCGGTGGCCGCGAACCCAGTGGCCGTGAACCCAGTGCCGCCGGCACCGCTCGTTTCGCTCAAAGCGAACGGCACCGTCGACGGCGCCGCGATCCGGCTCGGCGACCTGTTCGACGGTGCCGGCGCCCATGCCGATGACGTGGTGGCCAAGGCGCCGGCGCCCGGCACCAGCATGCTGTTCGACGTGGGCTGGCTCTACTCGACCGCCCGGGCGCACGGCGTCAACTGGCTGCCGCCCTCGACCGAGAGCGCCATCCGCATCCAGCGGAACGCGACCGTGATCGAGACGACCGAGCTCGCCCAGCAGCTGGCCGACAAGCTGCCCTCGACGCTGCCGCTGCGCCGGGTCGAGCTCGACGCGCAGTTCCGCCTCTATGTGCCGGTCGGCGGCTCGACGGACATCACGGTCCAGAAGGTCGACCTCAAGCCTGAGACCGGCCGCTTCTCGGCCGAGGTGCGCGTCGCGTCCGACGATCCCGACGCCGCGCCGGTGCATGTCAGCGGCCGCATCGTCGGCCTGATGACCGTCCCCGTGCTGGCCCGGCCGATGATGCCGGGCGAGGTCGTGCGGGCGGAGGACATCACGACCGCGGACTTCCGCGTCGACCAGATCCAGGCCGGCGGCATCATGGACCCGCGCGAGCTCGTCGGCGAGACGCCGCGCCACCCGCTGCGCGCGGCCCAGCCGCTCAGGGCCAACGACGTGCAGGTGCCGGTCGTGGTCAAGCGCAACGACCTCGTGCTGATCGTGCTGGAAAAGCCGGGCCTCTACCTCACCGCCGAGGGCCGCGCGCTCGAGGACGGCGGCAAGGGCAATGTCATCCGCGTCACCAACACTCAGTCCAAGCGGACGATCGACGCGGTGGTGCTCGCCCCGGGCCAGGTCGCGATCCGCGCCCCCGGCATCCAGCAGGCGTACAACTGACCGATCCCCGCATCCGGAGATAACCGATGCCCCGCCTCCCGCGCGCATCCCGCATCCCGTCGTTCGCCCTCGCCGCCTTGGCGCTTGCCCCCGTGGCGCTTGCCGGCTGCACCACCAACGTCGGGACCAGGCTGAGCGAGCTCGGCGAAGAGCCGGCGATGACCAAGATCACCGACCCGACCAAGGCACCCGGATACGAGCCGGTCACCATGCCGTCGCCCAACGCCGAGCAGACCGTGCATCAGGCCGGTTCGCTCTGGGCGCGCGGCGCCCGGGCGTTCTTCAAGGACCAGCGCGCGAAGCAGGTCGGCGACATCGTGACGGTCACGATCTCGATCAACGACAGCGCCAAGCTCAACAACGAGACCCAGGACAACCGGAACGACACGAACAATTCCGGCATCACCAATCTCTTCGGGCTTGAAAGCAAGCTGCAGAAGATCCTGCCGGGCCACCCCGCGACTTCATCCCTGATCAACACCAACACGACGATGGCGACGGACGGCAAGGCGCAGATCAACCGCCAGGAGCAGGTGACCACCACGCTCGCCGCGATCGTGACCCAGGTCCTGCCCAGCGGCAACATGGTGATCGTCGGCAAGCAGGAGGTCCGCGTGAACTTTGACGTGCGCGAGTTGCAGATGACCGGCATCATCCGGCCAACCGACATCGACCAGCTCAACACCGTCTCCTACGACAAGATCGCGGAAGCGCGCATTTCCTACGGCGGACGCGGCCGCCAGAGCGACATCCAGCAGCCGCACTACGGCACGCAGCTGCTCGATATCTTCAATCCGTTCTAATTGCCGGATTGACCACCATTTGTCGTACGACTTATTGTCACCACATCCTGAGAGTGCAATAACTCCGGTTCTGCGACCCCGGCGGAAAAACCCCCGCCGGGGTCGTCGACGTAACGAGCATTTTTGCGGGGCGTGGTGACATCTGTATCGAACCCGCTGCCCATCATCGAGGGCAGCGGAGCGGACCGTATTTCGATTCGACTGGTCGACGGTATTCTCCGAATCTCAGTCGAGCACGAACCGCCCGGCGAGTGCATCCTCGTAGCGGTCAGCAAAGGCATCGCCGCGGGCTGGATCCGGCCGAACATGCTGGCGCTCGTCGACCTGACCCGGTTCACCGGCTCGGTCGACTGGGCCGCGATGCGCGCGGTCAAGGACCTGGCGCCGTGGGGGGCCGGGCCCACGGGCCGGTCCCGGGTCGCCTATCTCGTCCGCAACGACGTGTTCCGATTTCTGATTCGGGCCACGGCCGCACTCTTCATGAAGACGCAGCACCGCACCTTCAGGACCGAGGCGGACGCGCTCGTCTGGCTCAACTCAGCTTGACGCCCGGATCTATTTGACAAACGGGCAACCGCCGTCCGCCAGCGGCCGGAACGCCTCCGCAGCGGGGATGTCGCGGATCTTCTTGTAATAGTCCCAGGGATATTTCGCCTCCTCAGGCTTCTTCACCTGATAGAGCGCCAGGTCGTAGAGCACGCGGCCGTCCGCGCGGATCGAGCCCTTGCGCCCGAAATAATCGGTCGGCATCGCCTTCATCTCGGCCGCGACCTTTTCGGCGTCGTCGGAATGGCTGGCGTCAAGCGCCTTCAGGTAATGCAGCACGGCGGCATAGGTGTTGGCCTGCTCCTTCGTCGGCATGCGCTGCCGCTTCTCGAAGAAGCGCTTGGCGAAGGCGCGGGTCTGGTCGCTGTCGTCCCAGTAGAAGCCGGTCGTGACATAGGTGCCCTGGGCGGTCTTGAGACCGAGGGTATGGATGTCCGAGATGAAGACGATGAAGCCCGCGAGCTGCTGGCCGCTCTGGGTGATGCCGAACTCGCCGGCCTGCCGGATCGTCGCGATCGAATCGAGGCCCACGTTGGTGAGCCCGATGACGTTGGCGCCCGATGCCTGGGCCTTCAAGAGATATGAGGAGAAATCGGTCGTGCCGAGCGGATGCTTGACGCCGCCCACAACCTCGCCGCCGGCCGCCTTGATGACATTGCTCGCCGCCGTCTCCATCGCCTGGCCGAATGCGAAATCGGCGGTGATGAAGAACCATTTCTTGCCGCCGTTGGCCACGACCGCCCGCGCCGTGCCGTTGGCGAGCGCCGCCGTGTCGTCGGCCCACTGGATCGAATAGGGCGAGCACTGCGCCCCGGTGAGCTCGGTCGTCGCTGCCGCGGAGATCAGCAGGACCTTGTGCTTCTCCTTGGCGATCTGCTGAACCGCAAGCCCGACGGAGGAGACCGGCAGGTCGGTGATCGTGTCGACCTGATCCTGGTCGAACCATTGCCGCGCGATCGACGATGCGACGTCCGGCTTGTTCTGCATGTCGGCCGAGATGATCTGGATCGGCCTGCCCAGCGCCTTGCCGCCATAGTCGGCCGCCGCCATCTCGGCCGCGGTCACGGCACCGATGCCGCCCGTGTCCTGGGCGAAGCCGGAGCCGTCGATCATGACGCCGATCTTGATCGCGTTCTGGCCGGCCGTGGCACCGCCGGCGACGAGCAGCGCTGCGAGCGCCGCGCCGGTCGAGACATATCGCTTGAGACGAGCGCTTGCGCGCATGGTGCTTCCCCCCACCCTTTTTGATTTCACCGGAAACCAAATCACATCGGCGCGGGGGCGAGAAGCCGCAAAAGCAACGACCTCAGGACGATGCCGTCTGCAGGTCCTTCTGCATGAAGACGCTGAGCGGATCCGGCCGGTAATCGGCGAACGGATCGCACGGAACGAAGCCGGCCCGCGCGTAGAGGCCGAGGGCCGCATGGCTCACCACCCCGGTTTCCAGCCGCAGCATCCCCACGCCCGCCGCACGTGCCGCCGCTTCCAGCGTATCGAGGATCGCCTTCGACAGCCCGAGCCCCCGCGCCTCGGGCTCGACCCACATCCGCTTGATTTCGGCCCAGGTGCCGTTGAGGACCACGGCGCCGGTGCCGATCGCCCGGCCGCCCGCGTCGCGCGCGACATGGAACAGCACGTTCGCCGCGCGCAGCGCGTCGAGCGGCAGGTGATGATTGCTCTCCGCCGGATAGAGTTCGGCCGAGTGCGCCTCGCCATGCTCGAGCAGCAGCACGATATCCGGCTGGGCCGGGTCTTCGATCCGGATCGTGGGATGCATGCTGGTACCGGGGCCTCCACTCAACATCCGTGCCGCCTCATGCGGATGCGAATAAAAAGGGCCGGTAGCCGCGCCTCGCGCGACTGCCGGCCCTCAAGGGTGTCTCGTCGGAACCCGCCGCTATTCCTCGCGGTGGGTCCGCTCCATCCGTTCGTGCCGCTCCTGGGCTTCCAGGCTCAGCGTCGCGATCGGCCGCGCTTCGAGGCGCCTGACGCCGATCGGCTCGTCGGTCTCTTCGCAATAGCCGTAAGTGCCGACCTCGATGCGCTGCAGAGCCGCATCGATCTTGGAAATCAACTTACGCTCCCGGTCGCGCGTGCGAAGTTCGGTAAAACGATCGGTCTCGAGCGTCGCCCGATCGGTAATATCCGGCTCCGACAGGCTTTCTTCTTTGAGATGGAACAAAGTTTCGGACGACTCGGCGAGCAGTTCAGCGCGCCATCGCAGCAGCTTTTGCCGGAAATATTCCTGCTGCACCGGATTCATGAACTCTTCGTCTTCGGTCGGTCGATAGTCGGGTGAAAGCGTAGGCCGCATCACGTACTCCGTGCACCCCGAAAGGTCAAAATGCCGGCGGAGTATATGAATCGAACCATTAACCAGCAAGTCCGCGTGAAGCGGCCGTTGCAGGAATGTCGGAATCCGAGAAAATTCCGGGGTTTGCTGAGATCTTTCAGCGGCTCAGCGATTAGACGGGCGCCGGATCAGTCGTCGCGCGGCTCGAGCTTGGCGAGTTCGACCCGCGCCCTGAGCTCGATGTCCTGCAGGACTTCGCGCACCTTGGGATCGGTAATCTGGCTCGAGCCCTCGCCGGCGAGCCGGGCCAGGTCCGCGAGCTTCGACGGTGCGATGGTCCCCAGAAGCAGGCCCCGCTTCAGGTCCTCGAGCCGGTCCAGCATCTCGTCCGCCCGCTGAAAGGCGCGCCGGCGCTCGGTCGTCGCATCCGGCACCTCCTGCAGCGCGAACAGCGCCTCGATGCCGCTCAGCATCGATGGGCCGGACACGGCCTGCGCCGCCGTCTCCGCTTCGGGCTTGAGTGCATCGGCGAAACCGCTGGAGCCGCTCCGCTTGCCATCCTTGCGGACGCCAGCAGGGCCGACAGGGCGGTTGGACTCGATTTTCATCGCGGACGTATCACTCCTCGGAACCGACAATAACCATACAGCATCGGCCCGGCTTTAGATTTGACTAACTGCGGCCTGCGATGCCAGGCAAAAACTGCCGTGCTCCCGCCCGATTAGGCAGGAATTGATCGATTCCCGCCACACCTGATATAAACGAACTTAATTGAAAACAATGAGTTAGACAGCAAAATCGGTTGGCACGGGCCTCGCTAGAGGACTGGCATGTGCACGATCTTCCGCCCCCTCCTCGCCTCCCTCGTCCTGCTTGCGGCCGGATTCGGCAGCGTGCACGCCGACGCCGCCGTCCGACTCAAGGACATCGTCAGCTTCGAGGGCGCTCGCGACAACCTGCTGGTCGGCTACGGCCTGGTCGTGGGGCTGAACGGCACCGGCGACGACGTGACCAAGTCGATTTTCACGCGCGAGAGCGTCATCGGCATGCTGGACCGCCTGGGCGTCAACGCCCGCGACGCCCAGCTGACGGTGCGCACCAAGAATGTCGCGGCCGTCATGGTGACGGCGACCCTGCCCTCCTCCGCACGCCAGGGCAGCCGGATCGACGTCTCGGTTTCCGCCATGGGCGACGCCAACAACCTGCAGGGCGGCACGCTCGTCGGCGTGCCGCTGTTGGGCGCCGACGGCGAGGTCTATGCCGTGGCACAAGGCCAGGTCTCGGTCGGCGGCTTCTCCGCCAAGGGGGCGGCCGCCTCGATCACCCAGGGTGTCCCCACCGCCGGCAAGGTGCCGGACGGGGCGATCGTTGAACGCGAGGTCAATTTCGACTTCAGCAAGCTGCAGACGATGAACCTGGCACTGCGCAACCCGGATTTCACCACGGCCGAGCGCGTGGCTACCGCCATCAACGCCTATATGCACGGCGACCTTGCCCGCGCGACCGACAATGGCACGGTGGCGCTTGCCATCCCGTCCTCGATGCGCGGCGACGTCGTCGGCCTGATGACGCGGCTGGAGCAGCTGCGCATCGAGCCGGACCAGGTCGCCAAGGTCGTGATCGACGAGGCGAACGGCGTCATCGTCATGGGCGAGAACGTGCGGATCTCGACCGTCGCCGTGGCCGAGGGCAACCTCACGGTCAAGATCACCGAGACGCCGCAGGTCTCGCAGCCCAACGCCTTCGCCCCAGGCGGCAACGCGGCCGGCGGCCAGACCGCGCCCGGCCAGAACGGCGTCCAGTTCGCGCCCAACGGCGGCGCCGCGACGACGGTCGTGCCGCGCACCAACATCGAGGTCGACACGGGCAAGGACAAGCGCCTCGCCGTCGTGCCCCAGGGTGTCAGCATCCAGGAACTGGTCAACAGCCTGAACGCGCTCGGCATCGGACCGCGCGACATGATCTCGATCCTGCAGGCGATCAAGGCCGCCGGTGCGATGCAGGCCGACCTGGAGGTGCACTGATGGACATGGCCAACAGCCTGGCTTTGCCGCCGACCCTCTCGACCTACGGGCGCACCGGCGCCCCCACCACAGGCACACCCGGCAGCAAGCTGTCGGGCGCCCAAGCGGCGGCGATCGACAAGACCGCCAAGGACTATGAGGCCGGCTTCGTGAGCGCGATGCTCGAAAGCATGTTCGCCGGCATCAAGACCGACAAACTGTTCGGCGGCGGCTCCGCCGAAGGCATGTATCGCAGCCTGTTGAACCAGGAATACGGCAAGGCGGTCGCCGCGCACGGCTCGCTCGGCATCGCCGACGCCATCAAGCGCGAGATGCTGCATCTGCAGGAGGCGCACTGATGTACGATCCCATGGTCGACGCGCTCGCCGCCCCCGACACGCCGCCTTCGACCGGCAGCCTGATCAGCGCGCTCATCCGCGTGACCGACCGCCTGTCTCAGGTGGTGGCAGAGGAAACCGACGCGCTCAAGGTGCCGCGCTTCGCCGACGTCCAGCGCCTGGGGCCCGAGAAGAGCAAGCTCGCCGCCAATTACGACACGATGGCGCGCGCGCTCGGCCAGCGGCCGCAGCATGAGATCAAGGCCGATCCGGAAGTGGCGCTGCGGCTGGCCGACGCGGTGCGCCGGCTCGACGGCGCCGCGCGCGCGAATGCGGAGGCGCTGAGGGTGCAGATGGCGGCCAACCGCCAGATCCTCGACCTGATCGCCAAGACGGCGGCGACGGCGGCCAAACCCAATTTCAGCTATGGCGGGCAGCGTCTCGGCCACGGCATCCGCGCCCAGTACGCCGCCCCGCCCGTCGCGATCAACCGGGTCTTCTGACCCGGCAAATCTTGCCGGCCGGCAAGCCCAAGCCCTAAATTCGATGATGGAAAACAAAGTGTTTCAAACGGTTAGGTCGGATCGCCCAGCGGCCCTGGGCTTGCATCGGCGGTAGCGGAACCTCGGGGAGAGCCTCATGTCGATCGCCCAGTTCGACGCGACCAACGCCAGCAACACCGCAGCCCAGCTCGGCGCCGCAACCGCGCGGACCACGGCGAACAACGGCTTCGCCCAGGCGCTGCTGGACGCCGAGGCGCGCGCCCGGATCGAGACGCAGCGTCAGAATGCGCAGCACCAGGCCGCGCAACGGGCGGCGAACCAGGCGTCGCCGCCGGCCAAGGATCCGAGCGGCGCCCCTTCCACGGCGACCGCGACGAAGACGGCGGCCAAGAGCGATACGAGCAAGACGGACCAGGGCAAAAGCGATACGGCCAAGACGCACGACAGCGCGCGCGCGAGCCAAGACGACACCACGACGGCCGCCCAGCAGCAGACGGCGGCCGCACCGACGCCGGTACCACCCCCGACCACGACGGCGTCGCCGCCCGCATCCGCGTCCCCCTCGAGCGCCCTCACTTCCGGCACCGACGCCTCCGCCCCGGCGGCCGGCGGCAGCGGTACTGCGACGGCACAGGCGGGCACCGCCGCACAGGCTGGCGACACCCCCGCGCCATCAACCGCGGCCGGGACCGCCGGCAACACGACGACCGCGACAGCCGCTGCCGGACCCGTCGCAGCCCAGGCCGCTGCCACGCCGCCGTCCGATCCCAGTGCCGCCGCCGCCCCGTCGCTTGCGACATTGGCCGCCCTCGGGCTCGGCCGCACCCCACCCGCCGGCGCGAATTCAGCCGCGCCGGCCGGGACCGGCAAGCCCTCAACCGCAGCCGTGACGGTCACGACGACCAAGGCGCCCGTTACCGTCAAACCCGGCACCCTCACGACCCTCCTGCCGTTCGAGTTCGGCGGCGCGGCTCAGCCGGTGGCTGGTCAGGCGCCGGCGCCCGCCGTCGCCAATGTCCCTGCCGCCAACGCCAACGCGACGGGCACGTCCGCGAATGCCGCCGCCGAGACGCCCGCCAGCGACCAGGCCGACCCGAATGCGGATGCGCCCGTGCCGCCGGCGCCGTTGCCGACCGACCCGACGGCGCTGCCCACCGACACAGCGGTAGCGACACCCGCGACCGAGCAGGTCACGGCAACCGCCGTCGCGACGGAGCAGCACGCCTCGCTGTTCGCCCAAGGCGGCAACGAGACGGCGTCGACGGCGCTCACCAGCGGTGCCGCGCCGACCGCCGCCGGCTTCGCCACGCTCAATGCCGGCACGACCGTCTCGCGCAGCGAGACCGCCCCGGACACGCCGCAGGGTGGCCAGACCAGCCAGGCGCCGCTGCAGCCGCCGGCGGAACAGCTCGCCATCGCCATCAGTCGCAACACGGGCAGCAACGGCAGCCAGAACTTCACCATCCGGCTCTCGCCCGAGAAGCTCGGCACCGTCGAGGTCAAGCTGCAGGTCGACCCCAAGGGCAAGACCACGGCGAACTTCGTGGTCGAGCACGCCGAAACGCTGCAGCTCTTGAAGCAGGATTCACAGCAGCTGGTGCAGTCGCTGCAGAACGCCGGCGTCGACACGAACGGCGCATCGCTCAGCTTCTCGCTCAAGGACTCGAATACGGGCCTCGCCCAGAACCAATCGAACGGCGGCCAGGCCGGCCAGCCGCGTGGGATGTCGGGTGCCGCCGCCGCCGATGCGGAAAGCACCGAGACGCCGGCGGTGGCCAGCAACCGCCTCTATGACATCAAAGCCTGACGGAGCCCATCATGAGTAATGTCGGTGGCATCGGCACGAACGGCACGAACAACAGCAGCTCGTCCAATTCGGCCAGCAGCGCTTCGTCCTCGAGCAACAGCAGCAGCAGCGCGATCTCGGCGTCGGTCCAGTCGGAATACAACACGTTCCTGACGATCCTCACGACCGAGCTGCAGAACCAGGATCCGACCTCGCCGCTCGACACGAACCAGTTCACGAGCCAGCTCGTGCAGTTCTCGTCGCTCGAACAGAACCTGCAGACCAACTCGCTGCTGCAGCAGCTGGTCACCAACTCGACCCAGGGCGCGGTCAGCAGCGCGCTTGGCTATCTCGGCCATACGGTGAAGGCGACCGGCAACAGCTTCACGCTCGACGGCACGAGCAGCGACAAGCCGACGCTTTCCTATTCGCTCGCAGGCAAGGCCAACACCGCCGTGCTCGACGTCCTAAACAGCAACGGCCAGACCGTGCGCGAGATCGCGGTCTCGACCGACGCCGGCAGCCACAGCATGACGTTCGACGGCCAGGATTCGAGCGGCAGCCAGCTGCCCGCCGGCACCTACACCTTCAAGGTGCAAGCCGTCGATGCGCACGGCACCGCCATCGCCGCCACAACCTATGAGACCGGTGCCGTGACTGGAATTGACACCTCGAACGGCGTCGTGAACCTCCATATCGGCAGCCTGACCGTGCCCGCGAGCAACGTCGTCCAGGTCGTCTCCTGATCGGTCCGCCCGCGCCCTATGCTAGGAGTTCGCTCGTGTGCCCCCCGCCTTTAGCGGTTTGTTAAGCCGCGCCGCGAGACACTCGGACACCATGTCCGACCCGTCGCGAAAGATCCTTTCGGCAAGCCCACAAGGTTTGCCCTTGCCACCTCAGCGTGCGCCCTCCGGTCGCGCGTTCGGGGGCATGACCTTGGCTGACCTGCCGCCGCCCAACACCAAGCGCTGGGTCATCCGGCGCAAGGCAGAGGTCGTGGCCGGCGTCCGCTCCGGCCTCATCAGCCTCGAGGAAGCCTGTCGACGCTACAAGCTGTCGATCGAGGAATTCCTGTCCTGGCAGCGGCTGATCGAAAGCCACGGTGTGGCAGGGTTGCGGGCGACGCGACTCCAGGACTATCGGGTCACGGCCGAAAAAAGCGACTAATTCGTCGCGAATCCAAATCGTTTCGGCCGCTAGGCAATTTTTGCCGAGATTAATATCCCGTTTACCCAAAAAGGTTAACGTCTATTCTGCACGACCTCCAGATGCACGGCCGCTCGTCGGGCGACCGGTATCAGGCGGGGGTCAGGGAGCGGAGAGACCAGCCAGTGGGTTCCTTTCTTCAGACGCTGCAGAAGCTCGGCCCGGTCCGGCTCGGTGTCATCGCGGCCACGCTGGTCGTGGTTCTCGGCTTCTTCATTTTCGTCGCGACCCGCCTGACCTCGCCGTCGATGGGCCTGCTTTACGGCGACCTCGACACGAAAGACAGCGCGCAGGTCGTCGCCAAGCTCGATCAGATGAACGTGCCATACGAGCTCAAGGGCGACGGCACAAGCATCTTAGTGCCGCAGGACCAGGTAGCACGCCTGCGCCTCGCCATGGCCGAGACCGGCATCCCGCACGGCGCCTCGATTGGTTACGAGGTGTTCGACAAGCCCGAGGGGCTCGGCACCACGAATTTCGTCCAGGGCATCAACGAGATGCGCGCGCTCGAGGGCGAGCTCGAGCGCACCATCGGCACGATCTCGGTCATCGAGAGCGCACGCGTGCATCTGGTGCTGCCAAAGCGCGAGCTGTTCACCCGCGACCGCCAGGAGCCCTCCGCGTCGATCGTGCTCAAGATCCGCGGCAACACCACGCTCGCCAAGGGCCAGGTGGCGGCGATCCAGAACCTGGTCGCAACCGCCGTCTCGGGCCTGAAGCCCAATCATATCTCGATCATCGACCAGAACGGCAACCTGCTGGCGCGCGGCACGGACGATCCGAACGCGGCGTTCGACGGCAACACCACCTCCGAGGAGCAGCGCGTCGCTTACGAGAACCGGCTGGCACGCTCGGTCGAGGAGATGCTGGACCGGTCGATCGGCTACGGGCACGTCCGGGTCGACGTCAATGCCGACATGGATTTCGACAAGGTCACGACCAACCAGGAAAGCTATGACCCGGACGGTCAGGTCGTGCGTTCGACCCAGACCGTGACCGAGGCGAACCAGGACAACGACGCGGGCGATCAGGCGGTCAGCGTGCAGACCAACCTGCCCGACGGCCAGCAGGCCCAGGGCGGCGCCGGCTCAGGCACCCGGTCGAAGCACAACCGCAACGAAGAGACGACGAACTACGAGATCTCGAAGAAGGTGACGAGCCAGACGCGCGAGGCCGGCGTGGTGAAGCGCCTGTCGGTCGCAGTGCTGGTCGACGGCACCTACAAGCCGGGCGAGAACGGTGCGCGCGATTATCAGGCGCGCAGCCCCGATGAGCTGGCGCAGATCACCAAGCTCGTGCAGTCGGCGATCGGCTACAACGAGAAGCGCGGCGACAAGGTAGACGTCGTCAACATGCGCTTTGCCGCCCCCGAAGACGAGACGGCCGAGCCGCCGGCGATCTTCCTCGGCCTCAACAAGGCGGACCTGTTCCGCGCGTCCGAGACGCTGGTGCTGGCGATCGTCGCCGTGCTGGTCATCCTGCTGGTCGTGCGGCCGCTGGTGACGCGGGCACTCGAGACGGCGCGCGAGACGGCGCTCGCCCAGCAGCGCGCGCTTGCCGAGCAGACGATGGGCGGCGCCGAGGCGCTCGCCGGCCCGATGGGCATGGGCGCGCTGCCCGGCCCCGGCGGCGTCGGCACCGGGCTGGTTCCGGCCGAAGAGATGGAAGAAAGCATGATCGACATCAGCCAGGTCGAAGGCCGCGTGCGCGCCTCCTCCATGAAGAAGATCGGCGAGATCGTCGAGAAGCATCCGGAAGAAGCGGTCGCGATCATCCGCAGCTGGATGTACCAGGCCACTTGATGAGCGGGATCATCCTCCAAAGGGCATTCGGCCGGGATAGAGGGCGGAGCTAGAAGAAGATGCGTGTTCGCGAGGATTTTCGCACCCTTGCCGGCCCGGAGAAGGCCGCGATCCTGATGCTCGCCATCGGCGAGGAGCATGCCGCCAAGCTGTTCGCGCTGATGGACGACGAGGAGATCAAGGAGATCTCCCAGACCATGGCCAACCTGGGCACGGTCTCCTCCTCGCTGGTCGAGCGGCTGTTCATCGATTTCTCGGAGCAGATCTCGGCGACAGGCTCGCTGGTCGGCTCCTACGAATCGACCGAGCGCCTGCTGAGCAAAGTGCTGGGCAAGGACCGCGTCAATCTCATCATGGAAGAGATCCGCGGCCCCGCCGGCCGCACCATGTGGGACAAGCTCGGCAACGTGAACGAGGTGGTGCTGGCGAACTACCTCAAGAACGAATATCCGCAGACCGTCGCGGTCGTGCTGTCCAAGATCAAGTCGGATCATGCCGCCCGCGTGTTGTCCCAACTACCTGAAGGCTTCGCCATGGAAGTCGTCATGCGCATGCTGCGCATGGAGGCGGTCAACAAGGACGTGCTCGACGACGTGGAGCGCACGCTCAGGACCGAGTTCATGTCGAACTTGGCGCGCACCAACCGGCGCGACGCGCACGAGCTCATCGCCGAGATCTTCAACAACCTCGACCGCAACACCGAGAACCGGTTCCTGACCGCCCTCGAGGAGCGCAACCGCAATTCGGCCGAGCGCATCAAGAGCCTCATGTTCACCTTCGAGGATCTCTCGAAGCTCGATCCGATGGCGGTGCAGACCGTGCTCCGCAACGCCGACAAGGAGAAGGTGCCGATCGCGCTCAAGGGCGCCTCCGACGCGCTCAAGGACCTGTTCTTCTCGAACATGTCAGAGCGCGCCGCGAAGATCATGCGCGAGGAGATGGCCTCCATGGGGCCGGTCCGGCTGCGCGAGGTCGACGAGGCGCAGGGCTACATGGTGCAACTGGCCAAGGACCTCGCCGCCCGCGGCGAAATCGTCATGGCCGACAACAAGGACGATGACGAGCTGGTCTATTGACCGCCTCGTCCGGAGACGCCCCGCGGATGAAGACCGTCCGGAAATTCGAATTTGACCTGTCGTTCGACCAGCCGGCCGCGCGCCCGAACGTGCGCGTGGCGGCGCCCGAGCCCGAGCCGGAACCCATGCCCGAGCCGGAGCCGGCCGAGCCCCCGCCGCCGCCGGCGCCGACCTTCAGCCAGGAGGAGATCGACGCGGCGCGGCATCTGGGGCTGCTCGAGGGCCGGACCGCGGGCGAGATGGACGCGATGCAGCGGATCGAGCGGCGGCTCGCCGACACGGTCGAGCGGCTGACGCACGATCTTGAGACCCTGAAGGGCGCCCAGCAGGCTGCCCTGGGCCAGATCGAGCGGCAGGCGACCGAACTCTGCCTCGGCGTCGTACGCCAGCTGTTCCCGGTGCTCTCGGCCCGCAGCGGCACGGACGAGATCGCGGCATTGATCGGCGACGCGCTGGCGCTCGCGGTCGAGCAGCCGAAGCTGACCCTGCTGTGTGCGCCGGGCATGACCGAGGCGCTCGAGCCTGTCCTGACCGAGGCGGCGCGGCGGAGCGGTTTCGAGGGCCGGCTCGCCGTGCGCGGCGATCCGACGCTCGTCGAGACGGATTGCCGGATCGAGTGGAACGACGGCGGCCTCGACCGGAATACGGGGCGCCTGATGGCGGAGATCGAAGCGGCCGTGGCCCGTGGGCTCGCGGATTTCGACAGACGGTTTGGTGGTGACGGTACCGGGAGTTCCGGGGCCCTAGAGGAGAGTCGGTGATGAACGACGACGACATGCTGCAGCTGGCGGAGCTCGATTCCGACTCAAGAATGCCGGCGCCGGATGGCAAGGCGCCGCAGAATGCCAAGGAACTGGAGGCGGTCTACGAGATCCCGGTCCAGGTCTCGGCCGTGCTCGGCAAGGCGACGATGCAGGTGAGCCAGTTGCTCAAGCTCGGCCGCGGCGCCGTCGTCGAGCTCGATCGCAAGGTCGGCGAGGCGATCGACATCTACGTGAACAACCGTCTGGTCGCCCGCGGCGAGGTTGTCGTCGTCGATGACCGGCTGGGCGTCACCATGACCGAAATCGTCAAGTCCGAACGCTCGTGAGGCAGGCGGGATTGATCGGATCATGGCCGTGAGCGACGCGGAACGCGAGATCAGGATCGAGGCGCCGCCGTCGCGCATCCTGCCGGACCCGCTCGAGGGCAGCCACGACGGTGCCACGCTCTATGGGCTCGGCATCGGCCTGGCGCTGCTCATCGTCGCCATGCTGCTGGGCGGCTCGCTCGCGGCCTATGTCGACCTGCCGGCCTTCATGATGGTGATCGGCGGCACGGCGGCCGTGACCGCGGTCAGCTTCAGCCTCGACGATCTGAGGCGGCTGCCGTCCGCGCTGGCGACCGCGGTCGCCCGCCGGGTCCCGGCGGCGCATCACGCGGCCGCCCGCCTGGTGGCGCTCGCCGAAACGGCCCGGCGCCATGGCTTCATGGCGCTCGAGGACCTGCTGCCGCGCCTCAAGGACGACCGGTTCCTCATCAAGGCGGTCGCCCTCGTCGTCGACAATACCGAGCCGGACGAGATCGAGCGGCAGCTCCGGACCGAGCTTTCGGCCATGCTGGCCCGCCACCGGGTCGCCGCCGACATGCTGCGCCGCGCCGGCGAGGTGGCCCCTGCGATGGGCCTCATCGGCACGCTCGTCGGCCTCGTGCAGATGCTGTCGAACCTCAACAATCCGACGACCATCGGCCCGGCCATGGCGGTCGCGATCCTGGCGACGCTCTATGGCGCCGTGCTGGCCAACATGGTGCTGCTGCCGCTCGCGGCCAAGCTCGAGCGCAACAACCATGCCGAGGCACTCGTCCACAACCTCACCATCCTGGCGGCGAACTCTATCGCGCGTCGGGAGAACCCGCGCCGGCTGGAGGTGGTGCTGAACGGCATCCTGCCGCCGGCCGAGCGGATCAGCTACTTCGACTAGGAATCCGGAATATGCGCCTTCTCATCGTCGGACCGCTCTCGGGCTACATCAGCGCCGCCGGCAAGATCGCGCTCGCGCGCGGCGCCAAGGTCGCGCAGATCGACGACATCGACCGGGCCATGGCAGCCCTCCGGGCCGGCCAGGGCGCCGATCTCGTGATGATCGACGTCAAGCTCGACGTCGGCCGCATGGTCCAGGCCTTGAAGGCCGAGCGGATCCACATCCATGTCGTCGCCTGCGGCGTCGGCACGGACGCGGAATCAGCGGTGCGCGCCATCAAGGCCGGCGCCAAGGAATATATCCCGCTGCCGCCCGACGCCCAGCTGATCGCCTCGGTCCTGGAGGCGGTCGCGGCCGAGAGCCATCAACTCGTGTTCCGCGACCCGGTCATGGCGCAGGTGCTGCGCCTGGCCGACCAGATCGCGCCGTCCGACGCCTCGGTGCTGATCACCGGCGAGAGCGGCACGGGCAAGGAGATCATGGCGCGCCACCTGCACAGGAAGAGCCGGCGCGCCGAGAAGCCGTTCATCTCGATCAATTGCGCCGCCATCCCCGAACAGCTGCTGGAATCCGAGCTGTTCGGCCATGAGAAAGGCGCCTTCACCGGCGCCGTGGCCCGGCGCCTCGGCAAATTCGAGGAAGCCCATGGCGGGACCCTGCTGCTCGACGAGGTGACCGAGATGCATCCGCGCCTGCAGGCGAAGCTGCTGCGGGCGATCCAGGAGCGCGAGATCGACCGGGTCGGCGGCAGCCAGCCGGTCAAGGTCGACATCCGCGTCATTGCGACCTCGAACCGAGACATGGAGGAGGCGGTGCGCCAAGGCCAGTTCCGTGACGATCTTTATTTCCGCCTCAATGTCGTGACGCTGCGCCTGCCGGCGCTCCGCGAGCGGCCAGCCGACGTGGCGGCGCTGGCCGAGCATTTCGCCAAGAAATATGCGGCCCTGAACGGCTTCGACTATAGGGGCTTGAGCGACGCCGCGCGCGCGATGCTGGTGCGCCACCACTGGCGCGGCAATGTGCGCGAGCTCGAGAACACGATCCATCGCGCGGTCCTGCTGTCGAACGGCAACGAGATCGATGTGGACGCGATCATGCTGACCGGCCAGCGCCTGACGCCGGAGCCCGCAGCGGCACAGGCATCCGGCATCGTCGTGGCCCCGGCCCACCAGCCGCGGCCGGCCGGGGCCGGGGCGAGCGCCGTTTCGCCCGCGGCGAACGGTGGCGTACCGATCGGCACGCTCGTCGGCCGCACGGTGGCCGACGTCGAGCGCGACCTCATCATCGAGACGCTGCAGCATTGTCTCGGCAACCGCACCCATGCCGCCGGCATCCTTGGCATCTCGATCCGCACGCTCCGCAACAAGCTGCAGCAGTACAAGCAGGAAGGCCTGTCGGTGCCGCTGCCCGGCGACGTCGAGGCGCGCGTCTGAGGTCCCCGACGGCAACTCCATGAGACAGATCCGCTAGACCATGGCCGAGACCACGACCTCCCAGGCGATCCAGACCGCGCCGGCCACCGGCGGCGGGCCTGCGGGCCTGGGCGCCTTCGCGGCCGCCGGCGGGTTCCAGGGCTTCGCCGGCCGGCTCTCGACCTCGCTCCTGCGCGGCGAGATCGCGCTGGCGCTGGGCGTCGTCGGCGTGCTGGCGGTGCTCATCCTGCCGATGCCGAGCTTCCTGCTCGACCTGTCGCTGGCGCTGTCGATGACGCTGTCGGTCCTGGTATTGATGGTCGTACTGTTCATCCAGAAGCCGCTGGAGTTCTCGACCTTCCCGACCGTGCTGCTGATGACGACCATGCTGCGCCTGGCGCTCAACATGGCGTCGACCCGGCTCATCCTCGGCCACGGTCACGAGGGCACGGCAGCGGCCGGCAAGGTCATCCAGGCCTTCGGCAACTTCGTCATGAGCGGCAACTTCGT
The DNA here is from genome assembly GCF_014643535.1 of Aliidongia dinghuensis. NCBI lineage: Bacteria > Pseudomonadati > Pseudomonadota > Alphaproteobacteria > Rhodospirillales > Dongiaceae > Aliidongia > Aliidongia dinghuensis. Next base: position 25,923 of record NZ_BMJQ01000016.1, read on the forward strand.
CATCGGCGTGATCGTGTTCGGGATCCTCGTGACGGTGAATTTCGTCGTCATCACCAAGGGCTCGGGCCGCATCGCCGAAGTGGCGGCGCGCTTCACCCTCGACAGCATGCCCGGCAAGCAGCTCGCGATCGACGCCGACCTGGGTGCCGGCCTCATCGACGAGGCCACGGCGAAGAAGCGGCGCGCCGACCTCGAAGGCGAGAGCAATTTCTTCGGCGCCATGGACGGCGCCTCCAAGTTCGTGCGCGGCGACGCGGTCGCGGGCCTGATCATCACCGGCATCAACATCGCGGCCGGCCTGGTGATCGGCATCGCGCAGCGCAACCTGCCCTTCATGCAGGCGCTCAATACCTACACAGTGCTGACCGTCGGTGACGGCTTGGTCTCGCAGATCCCGGCGCTGATCGTGTCGACCGCCGCCGGCATGATGGTGTCCAAGGGCAACATCCAGGGCTCGGCCGACCAGGCGCTGTTCGGCCAGTTGTCGGCCTACCCCGTCGCCCTCGGCATGGTGTCGTTCCTGACCGGCGTGCTCGCGATCGTGCCGGGCATCCCGTTCGTGCCGTTCATCGCCTTCTCTGCACTCTCGGGCTGGGCCGCCTACAAGCTGCCGCGCATGCGCGCCGCCAAGGTCGCCGCCGAGGATGCGATGCTGGATGCGGCCCTGCCGAAGCCGCAGCCCAAGGAAGAGCCGATCTCGACCGCGCTGCAGATCGACCTGGTGCGGCTCGAGCTGGGTTACGGCCTGCTGCCGCTCATCAACGACGAGCGCTCGTCCAGGCTGACCGACCAGATCAAGGCGCTCCGGCGCCAACTCGCCTCCGACATGGGCTTCGTCATGCCGTCGGTGCGCATCCAGGACAATCTGCAGCTGGGCGCCAACACCTACATCATCCGGGTCAAGGAGATCGAGGCGGGGCGCGGCGAGCTCCGGCCGAACATGCTCCTGGTCATGGACCCGCGCGGCGAGCCCATCACGCTGCCGGGCGAGAATACGGTCGAGCCGACCTTCGGCCTGCCCGCCATGTGGATCGCCGAGCATCTGCGCGAGGAGGCGACGTTCCGCGGCCTGACCGTGGTCGATCCGCAGACCGTCATCACGACGCATCTGACGGAGCTCATGAAGGACAACATGCCGGAGCTGCTGTCCTACAGCGAGACGCAGAAGCTGCTGAACGACATCGACAAGGACCACCAGAAGCTCCTGGGCGAGCTCATCCCGGCAATGATCTCGACCGGCGGCGTGCAGCGCGTGCTGCAGAACCTGCTGCAGGAGCGCGTCTCGATTCGCGACCTGCCGACCGTGCTCGAGGGCATCGCGGAGGCCTGCGGCTACACGCGAAATATCACGAACATCACGGAACACGTGCGCGCGCGCCTCGCCCGGCAGATCAGCGATGCGAATATCGGTGAAGCCGGCTACATTCCCTTGGTAACCTTGTCTCCGCAATGGGAGCAGACTTTCGCCGAGTCGATCGTGGCCCACGGGGACGACAAGCAACTTTCCATGGCGCCGAGCCGCCTCCAGGAGTTCATCGTCGCCGTCCGCCAGGCATTCGAGCGGTTCAATATGGTGGGAGAGGCACCGGTTCTGCTAACCAGTCCGGCGATCCGACCCTACGTCCGATCGATCATCGAACGGTTCCGGCCGGCGACGGTCGTGATGTCGCAAAACGAAGTTCACCCGAAGGCGCGTATCAAAACGCTGGGACATATCTGACGATGAGCACCTTCACCCCAAGCCCAGCGCGGGTCGCGGACGATGCGCCTTAGAACCCTGATAGCACCCTCCATGGCCCAGGCCATGGACATGCTGCGCCGCGAGCTCGGAGAAGACGCGATCATCGTCTCGTCCGAGACGACGGAACATGGCGTCAAGCTGGTCGCCGCCATCGAGGAGGCCGACGACGAGCTGCCGTCGGTCGGCCAGGTCGCGGTCGACACCTACGGCCACGCGTCCGACGAAGACCCGATCGACATCATCCACGAAGCGCTGATGGCGCACGGGCTGCCGAACCGGCTGCTCGAGCGCCTGATCGACGCGAGCTTCCTGGTCGGTGCCGACGAGCCGCTCGAGGCATTGGCCGGCGCCCTCGCCGGCACCTTCAACTTCAAGCCGCTGACGCTCGACCGTCGGGTCAACCAGCCGCTGATGCTGGTGGGCGCCCCCGGCGCCGGCAAGACCGTCGGCGTCGCCAAGCTCGCGTTCCGTGCGGTCATGGCCGGCCGCTCCGTCCGCCTGATCACGACCGACACGATCCGCGCCGGCGGCATCGAGCAGCTGGACGCCTTCGCGCGGCTCATGAAGCTGCCGCTCCAGACGGCCGAGACCGAGCGGCAGCTGGCGCGCCTGGTCGAGGCGGCCTCGCCCGACGACTACATCCTGATCGATACGCCGGGCGTGAACCCCTACGCGCCGCGCGACATGGCCGAGATCCAGGGCCTCGCCAAGGCCGTCGCGGTCGAGCCGCTGCTGGTCATCGCCGGCGGCGGCGACGTGGTCGACGCCATGGAACAATCCCACGAATTCTCCCGGCTCGGCGTCAGCCGCGTGCTCGTCACCCGGCTCGACATGGTGCGCCGGCTCGGCAGCATGCTCGCCGCCGCCGACGCCGCCTCCCTCGCCTTCGCCGACTACAGCATGACGCCGTCGGTTGCCGACGGCTTGAACCCGCTCGATCCCATGGGTCTCGCCCGTATGTTGATGCCCGAACCCTCCGCCGTTACGCTCACGCAATCCGTTTCGCAAGGTGCCCGCCCATGATCGTCCCGCTCGACCTCCGGCAGACGGCGCCGAACTCCGCGACCCAGCGCACCAACTTGCTCGCCGTGGCGTCGGGCAAGGGCGGTGTCGGCAAGACCTGGTTCTCGATCACGCTGTCGCATGCGCTGGCGCTTGCCGGCCGCAAGGCGCTGCTGTTCGACGGTGACCTGGGCCTCGCCAACGTCGACGTGCAGCTGGGCATGATGCCCCATCGCGATCTCGGCACCGTGCTCGCCGGGCAGACGACGCTTGCCGAGGCGGCGACGCGCTACCCGGCCGGCGGCTTCGACATCATCGCCGGCCGCTCGGGCACCGGTTCGCTCGCGCAGATCCCGCCGAGCAAGCTTGCGACGCTGCGCAACGACCTGGCGCTGATCTCGAACACCTACGACGTCGTCATCATGGACATGGGCGCCGGCATCGAGCGCACCGTGCGCTCGTTCGCGACCCAGGCGCGCGCCTGCATCGTGGTGACGACCGACGAGCCGACGGCAATCACCGACGCCTACGCCTTCATCAAGGTGACGGCCATGGAGCGGCCGAGCGCCGACCTGCGCATCGTCGTCAACATGGCCTCCTCGATCCGCGAGGGCGAGCGGACCTACGGCATCCTGCTCAAGGCCTGCCGCGAGTTCCTCAAGATCGAGCCGGAACTGGGTGGCATCATCCGGCGCGACCAGCATGTGCGCGAGTCGATCCGCAAGCAGACCTCGCTCTTGACGCGCTATCCCAACACCGAGGCGGCGCAGGACATCCAGGCGGTCGCCCATCGCCTGATCCAGACCTTCTGAGACCGGGCGACACGGGGCGGGCCTGATGAGTGTCACCAGCGCCCCGCCGACCACATCCGTCGCCCAGGCTACGGCCGGCACGGCGACCGGTCCGGCGCAGCTTGTCGTCGTCCAGGTCCTCGGATCCTACGGCGGCGATTCCGTCCGCAACGGTCTCGTCCAGACGCTGCAGGAGGCCGCGGGCACCGGCAGCGTCATCACCGGCACGGTCACGGACGTCCGCGCCGACGGCACCTTCTCGCTGCAGACCAAGGCCGGCCCGGAGCTGCTGCTGCATCATCCGCCGGAACTGCCGCTCACGGTCGGCGCCAATGTGGCGCTGCGCATCGTGTCGGTGGCACCGACGCCGCAAGTCGCGATCCTGACCGTCGATGGCAAGCTGGTCAGCAGCCAGCTGACCGGACCCGTCAATCCGCCCCAGACCAGTCCGCCGCAGACCAGTCCGCTGCAGGCCGGGGCACCCACGCCGACCGCCGCCCCGCCGGCGAGCGGCCCCATCCTGCCACCGGCGACGCTGGCGTCGACCCTGTTCGCGGCTCTCAGCTTCGAGGACGAGGTCGCGATCGAGCAGGCGCTTTCGGGCAACGCCGGGGCGAACAGCGGTGGGGTGAGCGGCGGTCTCGCTCCGCTCTCGACCCAAGCGGTCGGCACGCCCATTACAGCAGATGCGGAGAGCGTGATCGCAACCCTCGTCCGCCCGGCCCCGGCCCGGCCCGGCAGCGCGCCTATTGCAGCCGGCACGCGCTATCTCGCCACCATCGCGATCGGCGAGACCGACACGCCGACGGCGCCGCCAGCGGTCCGCACGCAGCCCTCTGTCGCGTCGTCGCTGTTCGATAGCCCGACGGACCCGCCGACAGCCGAGCCGTCAGGCGACGAAAATACGCCCCTGCCGAGCCAGCCGGCAGCACCGCAAACGACACCCGCGCAGGCGCCGCGGCCGCTCGATCTCACCGACTTCACGGCGCTTACGACCACGCTCGCCGGCCGCGTGCTCGCAAGCTCGACCGCGAGCGAGACGCTGGTCGACACGGCGCTCGGCACCCTGTTGATCCCCGTGCAAGACACCCCGCCGCCGACCGGCGCCGCTGCCCAGCTCAAGATCACGGCCGTGGCTCCGCCCGTGACCACGGATAAGCCGGAAAGCGCCAAGGCGCCGGCGATCGAGGCGGCCGAGCCGCAGCCGGTGCTGCAGGCGGCGGCCGAGGCGCTGGCGACGCTCGCCCCGGCGCTGGCCCAGCAGGTGCAGGCACAGCTCTCGCTGCCGCCGAGCGATCAGCTGACGGCCCTGATCCTCAATTTCCTCGGCGGGCTCAAGACGCCCGCGCCGGCGCCGCGCTGGCCGGAACCCACGATCCGCAAGGCGCTGGTCGACGCCGGCCGCACCGACCTCGCGACGAAGCTCGACCTCGAGGCGAGCCGGATCGGCCAGGTCCAGCCGGCCCCACCCGGCGAGTGGTCGGTCACGGTGCTGCCGTTCCTCGGCAGCGCCACGTCGAAGCCGATGCGGCTCTATCGCCGGACGCCCGATGCCGAGGAACGAGAGAGGGGCGGCGGCGACCGCTTCGTCATCGAGCTGCAGCTGGTCCGGCTCGGCGCCCTGCAGTTCGACGGGCTCGTGCGCGAGCGTCGCTTCGACCTGGTCCTGCGGAGCGAACGACCGCTCGACGACGGGCTCAAGGCCTTGGCCGAGCGGACCTTCCGGGATTCGCTGCTGATCAGCGGCTGGAGCGGCGAGCTCAGCTATGCCCGCACCGGCCCGGTGCCGCTCGTGTCGCTGAAGCCGGAGGGCGGCGGCGTGGGCCTCAGCGCCTGACTAGCTCCGGCGGACCGCCGGTCGATCAATCGTCACGAGCTTGGGGCTAAAATCGTCACGTTCTCGCATGGGAGCGGACTTGCCATGAAGCGTCGTTCTCCGCCCTGGGGCGCCATCGAAGCCTTCATCACTGCGGCCCGGACCAATAGCTTCAAGGAGGCGGCAGACCAGCTGGGCCTGAGCCCACCCGCCTTTTCCCGCCGAATCCAGGCGCTGGAGAACCATATCGGGGTGAAGCTGTTCGACCGGGCGGCGCCCCTGCCTGTTCTGACGGTCTCGGGCGCCCGCTATCTCGAGCGGCTGCAGCCCGGCTACGACGCGATGCGCGCGGCCACCGACTGGATGATGCCGGACGCCGACCGCCGGCCGATCCGGATCGGCGTCTCGCAGTCCCTGGCAGTGAGCTGGCTCGTGCCGCGCCTGCCGCGCTTCTACGCGCGAGCCGACGGCATTCAGCTCGTGCTGCAATCGACAAATCACGGTGCCGATCTGCTCGGCGGCGGCGCGGATGTCACCATCCTCTATGGGACGGGCGACTGGGATCATCTGGTTTCGCAGAAGCTGTTCGGGCTCGAGGCCTTCGTCGTCTCGGCCCCGCGGCTCGCCGACGGGCGCCCGGTGCCGCGCTCAGTCGCGGATCTGGCGGGCCATCGGCTGTTCGAGCTCGTTCATCCGGCCAACCAATGGGCCGACTGGCTGGCGCTCGCTGGCTATCGCAGCCCGATCGAGGCCGAGCGCGCGGCGTTCGACGGCGCGCAGGTCATGTACGAGGCGGCGGCGCGCGGCCTGGGCGTGGCGCTGGGCGTCCGGCCGCTGGTCGATCCGTTCCTGGCGGACGGGCGCCTTGAAATCGCGTTCGATCTGAGCCTGCCCTTGGCCGGATCCTATTATGTCGTGGCCCAGCCGGAAGTGCGTCGGCAGCGCGCCGTGCAGACGCTCTGGCGCTGGCTCGTCGCCGAGGCGGCAGCACCAACGGCCGTCGCCGCCTGACCATCCCGCCCAGCCGCCCCGCCCAACCAATTGCACGCCGTGCAATTACCGTTGCCGGCTTTGCGATTGGCCGGTCCCCGACGCTTCGGCACCTTCCGCCCGAACCGGCGACGGCCTTCCGCCGTCGTCCAGCGGCGGGATGGGGCGAGCAATGCGAAGCAACTGGACTTTGGTCGCGGCGGGGGTCAAGGCGGGGCTCTGCGCGACCGCGGTCGTCGAGGCGGCGTGGGCGGCCGACGGACAGGCAGCCGGCAATTCGACGGAAGAGATCATCGTGACCGGCACCCGCGCCGCGGGGCGTACGGCGCTCACCTCGTCCGCCCCGGTCGATGTGATCGATGCCGAACGGCTCGATGAAACCGGCTACCAGGATCTGGGCCGTGCGCTTGAGTTCGCCGAGCCTTCGGTGAATTTCCCCCGCGCACAGACGACACCCTCCTCGGCCAATACCCGGCCGATTACGCTCCGCGGCCTGTCGCCGGACGAGGTACTGGTCCTGGTCGACGGCAAGCGCTGGCACACGTCCGCCGTCATCAACACGAACTTCGCCGTCGGCCGCGGCTCGGCGCCGTTCGATCTCAGCACGATCCCGATCTCGGCGATCGACCATATCGAGATCCTGCGCGACGGGGCGGCTGCGCAATACGGTTCCGATGCGATCGCCGGCGTCATCAACATCATCCTGAAGTCGAACGATGCCGGCGGCTTCGCCGAGAGCCAGGCCGGCATCACTCAGGCGGGCGACGGCAAGAACATCGACGGCGCGTTCAACCAGGGTTTCGCGCTCGGACAGGGCGGCCATATTACGGTCTCGGGCGAGGCCGGCTATCAGGAGAACACCAACCGCGCCGCCGTCGACCAGCGCTTCGGCCGGGTCACCTACAGCATCGGCGCGCCGGAGCAGATCGACACCAACCTCGCGATTTCTGCGGCCTATCCGCTCGGCGGCAATGCGAGCGAGCTCTACGGCAACCTGCTGGCCTCGCGCAAGGACAGCACCAGCGCCGTGACGTTCGGCGTGCCGGGCACATCGCCGCTTTACCCGAACGGCTTCCAGCCCAAGGTCAACCCCCTGCTGTGGGACGTCGGCAGCACGATCGGCGTGCGCGGCCCGCTCGCGGGGACCATCACTTATGACCTCAGCAACACGTTCGGCTATTCGAGCGCCGACTTCACGGTGCGCGACACGGCGAACGCGTCGCTCGGTCTCGCGAGCCCGACGACCTTCGACGCGGGCTCGGCGACCTATCTCGAAGATGTGACCAACTTCACCGCCAACCGCCCGCTGCCCGAGCTGCTGGCTGGCGGCAACCTGGCCGTGGGTGCCGAATATCGCCACGAGGTCTACCAGCTCGGCCGCGGCGCGCCACAGTCTTTCGCGGGCAGCGGCGCGCTCGGATTTCCGGGCTTCAATCCACGCATCCCGGTCGACAATGCGCGCGATGCCGGCGCCGGTTTCATCGATCTTGAGCTGAAGCCGCTCGCTTGGCTCACCCTCGGCGGCGCCGGACGCTACGACCATTACGGCGACTTCGGCGGGGCGCCGACCTGGAAGGCGACCGCGCGCGCCGAGGCGACGGACTGGCTGGCGTTCCGCGCCTCGGCCAGCACTGGCTTCCGCGCCCCGTCGCTGCAGCAGGAATTCTACAGCTCGATCACCACGGTCGCGAACGGCGCCAACAAGAGCCTGGTCAACGTCGGCACGTTCCAGGTGGGCGATCCGGTCGCCCGCGCGCTGGGTGCGGAGCCGCTGAAGCCCGAGAAATCCCGCGACTATACGGCCGGCGTGGTGGTGACGCCGTCCACCCGCTTTTCGATCACCGCCGATCTCTTCCGCACGGACATCGACGACCGGATCGCGCTCAGCGACGCGCTGAGCGGACAGGCCGTGACGGCAGCCTTGGCCGGCGCCGGCATCAGGAACGTTCAGCAGGTTGCCTATTTCACCAATGCGCTCGACACGCGCACCCAGGGCTACGACATCACGGCGCGTTACGCCGGCGACATCGACGACGAGACGCAATACAACCTGTCGCTGGGCTACGAGCGCTCGCCGACCAGCATCCGTGGCCTCGCCCAGAATTCGGTGCTGCCGCACCTGGCGCTGATCGGTGTGCATGCCCGCACCCTGCTGACCGAGGCGCAGCCACGCGACAAGCTCACCGGCGAGCTGACGCTCGACCACGGCCCCTACGACGGCGTTCTGTCCGTCACGCGCTACGGCAAATATATCGACGCGCCGATCCTCGACCCGCAGAGCTTCAGCGCCAAGACGATCGTCGATCTCCAGGGCTCTGTGCGTGTCGCAGACCGGGTAACGGTGACGCTCGGCATCCTCAATCTGGGCGATGTCTATCCGGACAAGCTGCAGGAGGTGGCGATCGCCTACAAATCCTTCGGCAACAGCTTCGTCTACGGCGAGGAATCGCCCTGGGGCACCGACGGCCGCGCCTTCTTCGCCCGCGTGAGGGTGCGGCTGTGAGGATCGCGCTCGTTACCGATACGCACCTCGCTCCGCGCGCCGCGGCCTTCGCCCAGAACTGGCGCGCGGTCCGGGACTGGATTGCCGAGATGGCGCCCGACCTCATCGTGCATCTGGGCGACATCACGGCCGATGGTGCCGGCGACGCGAGCGAGCTTGCCGCCGCGATCGAGAGCTTCGCCGGCCTCGGCCTGCCGGTCCGCTTTCTGCCGGGCAATCACGATATCGGCGACAACCCTTCGGCGCCCGATCAGCCGAGCGCCCACCCGCTCGACCCGGCCCGGCTCGCGGAATATCGCCGGATCTTCGGTCCGGACCGCTGGGCGTTCGAGGCGGAGGGCTGGCAGATCATCGGCCTCAATGCGCAGCTGTTCGGCACCGCCAGCCAGGAGGAAGCGGCACAGTTCGACTGGTTCGGCTCGACCTTGGCCGGCCATCGCGGCCCGCTCGGCCTGCTGCTGCACAAGCCGCTGTTCCGCGACGGCCCCGACGACCGGGAAGTGCACGAGCGCTATGTACCGGACCGGCCGCGGCGTCGTCTGCTGGACGCGCTCGCCGGGCGGGACCTGCGCTTCGTCGCCGCTGGCCACACTCATCAGGCACGCGAGCATCATTGCGCCGGCGTTGAACATGTCTGGGCACCCTCGACCGCCTTCTGCATCCCCGACGCCCTGCAGGAGCCGATCGGGCAGAAGATCGTCGGCACGATGCTGCTGCATCTGGCGCCCGGGACCCATCGGTTCGAGCTGGTACGCCCGGCGGGCCTGGCCCGGCACAACCTGCTCGACCATCCCGAAACCTATCCGATCGTGGCCGAGATCCGCGCGCGGCTCGGTGCGGCGGCGCACTTGTGAGACGGAGGCAGCCCATGGCGGAACTCGACGACACGGGGGCGACCGTCGCGACAGGGGCGATCGTCGCGACAACGGCGGAGCCGAGCCGCGCCTACGCCTGGTACGCGGTCGGCGTCCTGGTCCTGGCCTATGCCTTCTCATTCCTCGACCGCCAGGTGCTGAGCCTGCTGGTCGAGCCGATCAAGCGCGACCTAGGACTCAGCGACACCGAGATCAGCCTGCTGCAGGGCTTCAGCTTCGCGCTGTTCAATGCGCTGGGCGGCCTGCCGATCGGGCGCCTCGTCGATACCGGCCGGCGGATGACCATCATCCCGATCGGCATCGCGTTCTGGAGCCTGGCAACCGCCGGCTGCGGGCTCGTGCGCGGCTTCGCGGGCCTGCTGCTCTGCCGCATGGCGGTCGGCGTCGGTGAGGCAAGCCTGACGCCGTCGGCCTATTCCGTCATCGCCGACGCCGTGCCGCGGAAGCGGCTCGGCCTGGCCCTCGGCATCTTCAGCATGGGCGTCCATCTCGGCGCCGGCCTCGCCTTCGTCCTGGGCGGCGCCCTCGTCGCATCCCTGTCGACGGGCGGCGGGCCGGATTGGCCCCTCGTCGGCCGGTTGCATCCCTGGCAAGCGACGTTCGTGGTGGTCGGCCTGCCGGGACTGCTGGTCGCGGCCTGGACCGCGACGCTACGCGAGCCGGCCCGACGTGGTGCCGGCCCGACGCCCCTGCCGCTCCGCGAGGTGCTCGCCTATTTCCGGGCCAACGCCCGGTCGCTCACGGCACTCATGCTCTGCGCCGCCTTCGCGTCGATGACGTCCTATGGCGTCACGGCCTGGAGCCCGAGCTTCCTCGTCCGGACCTTCGGCTGGAGCATTGCCGAGGCCGGCCGGTCCTACGGCGCGATCGTCATCGTCTGCGGCATGCTGGGCGTCGTTGCCGGCGGTCTCGCGGGCGATCGTCTCGTCGCGCGCGGCGTTCGCAATGGCCGGCTGATGGTCATGGCGGCGGCGAGCGCTTGCGCCCTGCCCTTCACCGTTGCGGCCCCGCTAATGAGCGATCCGACGACGGCGCTCCTGCTGATGGCACCGGCGACCTTCCTTGGCACGGTGACAATCGGCACCGGGCCGGCGGCCTTGCAGGAGATACTGCCGAACCGCATGCGCGGCCTCGGCACCTCGCTCGCGGTGCTCGTCGTCAACCTGATCGGCCTCGGTCTCGGGCCGACCTTGATCGCGCTCATGACGGATTACGTCATCGGCGACGAAACCCAGCTTAGATATTCGCTTGCCCTGGTCCCGCTCGCGACGCTGACGCTGTCCGCCGCCTGCGGTCTTGCCGCCTTGAAGCCCTACCTCCGAAGCCGCGCTCTGCTCGACGGCTTCGGGGCCGGGTCGTAGAGACTACCGGGCGCGCCGGTTGGCGACGCTCAGCACCGCCTGCAGCAGCACGTTGGCGCCGGCCGTCGCATCAGCCGCGGTGATGCTCTCGGCCTCGTTGTGGCTGATGCCGTCCGCGCAGGGCACGAACACCATGGCGGTCGGCGTCACGGCGGCCAGATGAGCGGCGTCGTGCCCGGCGCCGCTCACGATGTCGCGATGGCCAAAACCGCCGGCCTCGGCCGCGGCGCGCACGGCGGCGATGCAATCCTGATCGAAGCGCACGGCGGGCGCCGCCCAGGTCGCGTCGAACCGGACCTCGATCCCCAGGTCCTGGGCAATCTCGGCCGCCACCGCACGGAACGCCGCCTCCATCCGGTCGAGCGCCGCATCGTCCGGGTGGCGCAGGTCGATGGTGGCCGCTGCCGTGCCCGGCACGACATTGGGCGAGCCCGGACCGACCTCGACCACGCCGATGGTCGCGACCGCGCCGCCGCCCTCGTCGCGCGCGATCCGGTCGAGTGCCACCGCGAAGCGGGCCAGGCCCTGGAACGCGTCGTGCCGATGGCTCATGGGCGTTGTGCCGGCGTGGCTGTCCTGGCCGGTGATCGAGAACTTGTACCAGCGGATGCCCTGCACGCCGGTCACGACGCCGATCGTCTTTTCTTCGGCCTCGAGGATCGGTCCCTGCTCGATATGCAGCTCGAAGAAGGCGGCGAGCGGATGGTCGCCGCACGGTGTCTCACCGGCGAAGCCGATGCGCTCGAGCTCTTCGCCGAACAGCTTGCCGTCCCGATCCGGGCGGGCGAGCGCATAGTCGAGCTCGAACCGGCCGGCGAAGACGCCCGACGCGAGCATGGCCGGGGCGAAGCGCGCGCCCTCCTCGTTCGTCCAGTTGATGAGTTCGATCGGCGCCTCGGTCTCATAGCCGGCGTCGTTGAGCGTACGGATGAGTTCGAGCCCGGCCAGCACGCCCAGGATGCCGTCGAATTTGCCGCCGGTCGGCTGCGTGTCGAGATGACTGCCGACCGCGACCGGCGGCAGTGACGGATCGCGCCCCGGCCGGCGCGCGAAGATGTTGCCCATCCGGTCGATCGTGACGGCGCAGCCCGCCTCCTTGGCCCAGGCGATCAGCTTGTGGCGCACCTCGGCATCGAGATCGGTCAGCGCCTGGCGATTGATGCCGCCCTTGGGCGTGCCGCCGATTTCGGCCGTTTCCATGAGGGTGCGCCAGAGCCGGGCACCGTCGATCCGCAAATTGTCCATGAGACCTCAGCTTTTCGGGGTGGTGGGTTGCTGCTGCCAGGGCAGCGGCGCCGGTGCCGGCGCCGATCCGGGAACTGGCGCCCCAGGAACCGGCGCCACGGTCGGGCCGGCAGCGGGCGACGGCGGAGCCGCGACGCCACCGTCGGCGCCGGGGTAGGTCCGGCGCAGCTGCTGGATCGCGTCCGCCGCGTCATAGTCGCCGGGCTTCAGATCGTTCGACAGCGCCACCGCCAGCTTGACCTCAACTTGGACCGAGGTCTCCGGCGGATTGTAATAGGCGCCACCCCAGCCGTAGGGCGGACGGTGCCAGCCCCAATAGGGCCCCGGGCCCCAGGGGCCAGGGCCCCACGGCCCGTCCCACGGGTCGTCATAGTAGCCGGCACGTTGCTGAATGTCGGAATTCGACCGCGTGTCGGCGACGGAGAAGCCGCGATAGCCTTGTGCCTGCGCGATCTGGGCGGCACGCCAGATCGCCATGTCGAAGGCGAGCGACTTACCCATGCGCTCGGTCGGGCTCTGGTCGAAGCGATAGCCGTAGCCCTGCTGGGCCGGCGCCACATAGCTCACCTCGTACCGCCCATCCGGGAGCCGGATATCCGAATAGCCGAAGCTGCGCGCGACATCGACCGGCGTCAGCAACGGATAGGTGGGCTGGGCGGCACAGGCCGCCAGCAGAAGGCCAAGCGCGCCGAGCAGAGCGCCCGCCGCAGAGCGTGAAAACATGGTGACGTCCTTCGCGAAGACCGCAACTCCCGACAATCAAACGATTATGCGTCGGCTCTGGACATCCCGCGAGCGTTATTCGACGAACGCCGGTTGCGGCGGCCGGTCGCCCCACTCGGCCCCGATGCGCGGGTAGAACCAGGCGAGACAGATGCCGCGCACCGCCATGAACAGCGCATAGGCGCCCCACAGCCCGTGGTTGCCGGCGATCGGCATCAGCGCGAACGCCGCCGCGAGGAACGCCGCGAGCGAGACCACCATGCCGTTACGCAGTTCCCGGGCGCGCGTGGCGCCGATGAAGATGCCGTCGAACTGGAAGCCCCAGACCGAGACAACCGGCAGCACGATCGCCCAGGGCAGATAATCGCGAGCGATCGCCCGCACCACTGCCTGATTGGTCAGGCCATCGATGACCATGGGTCCAGCCGCGAGATAGGCGAGGGAGAAGCCGGCGGCGCTCAGCACCGCCCAGAACATCGAGATCCGGCTCGCCGCGCGGAGCGACGAGCGATCCCGCGCGCCGACCGCGACGCCGACCAGGGCCTCAGCGGCATAGGCGAAGCCGTCGAGGCCGAAGGACGTGAAGGTCTGGAAATTGAGAAGCACGGCATTGCCGGCGAGCACCGTGTCGCCGAGCCCCGCACCCAGCCGCGCGAAGAGGCTCGTGACGCCGATCAGGCAGGCCGTGCGCAGGAAGATGTCGCGGTTGATGCCGAACAGCCGCACGAGCGGCGCCCGGGCCCAGAGCACCGACGGCTCGAACGGCGGCAGGCCATGCGGCCGGAGCCGCCAGAGCACGCCGAGACCGATCACGAGGCCGAGCCCATCGGCCATCGCGGTCGCGGCCCCGATGCCGGCAACGCCCAGCCCGAGGCCATAGACGAGCCCGATCGCGAGCACCATGTTGAAAAAATTGAGCAGGAGCTGCAGCCCGAAGCCGAGCTTCGCCCGCTGCGTGCCGAGCAGGTAGCCCAGCACCACGGAATTGGCGAGCGCCGCCGGCGCCGACCAGATGCGGGTATCGCAATAGGCCCGCGCGGCTTCCGTGACCGCAGCACTGCCGCCCAGGAGATCGAGCGCGCCGTCGATCAGCGGGTGCCGGAGCATGAGGATTGCGAGCCCCAGCAGGATCGCCAGGAACAGGGCCCGCAGCTGGACGAGGCGCATTTCTTCGGCGTTGCCGGCACCGAGCGCTTGCGCCACGAGCCCCGTCGTCGCCATGCGCAGGAAGCCCAGGCCCCAAATCATCGCGTTGAAGAACAGGCCGCCCAAGGCCACGCCGCCGAGGCTCGCCTGGTCCGGCAGATGCCCCGCAACCGCCGTATCGACCGCCGATAGCAGCGGAACCGACAGATTCGCCAGCACGATCGGCAGGGCGAGCACCACGATGCGGCGATGCCAACCGGGTGTCGGCCCGGCCATGCAGCCGTCAGCGTTGACTCGTGCCGTCGCTTTCCCCATCGTGCCGCCGCCCTCGTGAAACGGGGCCCAACCCCGCGTGCGCTTCCTGGCGTCCGGGCGCCGTCGTCAAACCGCGGCGCGCTCCGCGAGCGGGCGGCCGGTTCACCGCCGATCATGAACGCCCTCAAGCAGGATCGACCGAAATAACACCGCTATCGTTTATTGCCCCGGGACCCATGCGCTTTCCAAACGGGGAATCGACATGGGGCCATGCGCGACAAGGATCACGGCGCTATTCGAATGTTCGGTAAGAAGCTTGCGGCCTGGGTGGTCGGACATCCGCGCGATGCGCTCGCCCCCGGCGTTCGCCATCACATGGCGCTCGCCGCCTTCGTCGCCTGGGTCGGTCTCGGCGCCGACGGCCTGTCCTCGGCCAATTACGGCCCGGAGGAAGCCTTTCTGGCGTTGGGCGGCAATACCCATCTCGCGGTCTATCTGGCGCTCGCCACCGCCCTCACCGTCTTCCTGATCTCGCTCGGCTACAACCAGGTGATCGAGCTGTTCCCGTCGGGCGGCGGCGGCTACAAGGTCGCGACAACGCTGATCGGACCGCACGCCGGCCTCGTGTCCGGCGCGGCACTGATCGTCGACTATGCGCTCACCATCGCGATCTCGGTCGCAAGCGGGGTCGATGCGCTGTTCAGCCTGCTGCCTCTCGAGTTCCAGGGCCTGAAGCTTGGCGTCGAGGTCGCGATCACGCTGGTGCTGATGGTCCTGAACCT
The DNA here is from genome assembly GCF_014643535.1 of Aliidongia dinghuensis. Taxonomy (NCBI): domain Bacteria; kingdom Pseudomonadati; phylum Pseudomonadota; class Alphaproteobacteria; order Rhodospirillales; family Dongiaceae; genus Aliidongia; species Aliidongia dinghuensis. Next base: position 41,153 of record NZ_BMJQ01000016.1, read on the forward strand.
GCGCGGCGTCAAGGAACCGCTGCATCTCCTGGTGCCGATCTTCATCGGCTTCGTGCTCACGCACGGCGCGCTCATCATCTACGGCATCGCCTATCACGCGCCGATGATCCCCGACATCGCGCCTGCGACCTGGCACGAGACCCAGCATTTCGCGGGCCAGGTCGGCTGGTTCAGCGTGATCGCCGTGTTGCTCAAAGCCTATTCGCTCGGCGGCGGCACCTATACCGGCATCGAGGCCGTCTCGAACAACGTCAACATCCTGAAGGAGCCGCGCGTCAGGACCGGCCGCTGGACCATGGTCTACATGGCGCTGTCGCTGTCCTTCATGGCCGGCGGCCTTATCATCCTCTATGTGCTGTGGGAGGTGCGCGCGGTCGAGGGCCAGACGCTCAATGCCGTCGTGTTCAACACGATCCTCGGCACGATCTTCGGCGCGGGGTCGACGCTCAGCCACAGCATCCTGACGCTCGTCCTGGTGTTCGCCGCCGGCATCCTGTTCGTCGCATCCAACACGGGCTTCCTCGGCGGACCGGCGGTGCTCGCCAACATGGCGGTCGACCGCTGGGTCCCGCACCAGTTCAGCCAATTGTCGAACCGGCTTGTCACCCAGAACGGCGTGCTGGTCATGGCCGTCGCCGCGATCGTGACGCTGCTCATCACCCACGGCGATGTCGACGTGCTGGTCGTGCTCTACAGCATCAACGTGTTCGTGACCTTCACGCTCTGCCTCTACGGCCTGTGCGTGCACTGGTGGGGCGAGCGCAAGCAGCACCCGAACGCGCTCGGCCATCTGGTCCTGGCGGCGCTCGCCTGCTTCGTCACCGGCTCGATCCTGATCGTGACGCTGTTCGCGAAATTCACCGAGGGCGGCTGGCTCACCGTCTGCGTTACGAGCTGTGTCGTCGCCCTCGGCATCGCGATCCGCCGGCACTACAGCCGGACGAGCCAGCAGCTCGCCAAGGTCGACGCGCTGTTCGCGACCGCCGTCCCGTCGCAGCGCGACGTGCCGGAACCGGAGATGGACAAGAACCAGCCGACCGCCGTGTTCATGATCGGCCGCTCGCTCGGCGCCGGCATGCACACGCTCCTGTCGCTGCGCAAGCTGTTCCCGCAGCAGTTCCGCAACTTCGTCTTCGTCTCGGTCGGCGAGGTCGATTCCGAAAGCTTCCGCGGCGACGCGCGCTTGCACGAACTGCAGGCCGAAGTATCGGCGACGCTTGAGCATTTCGCCTCCTATTGTCGCCAACGCGGCCTGTCGTCGGCGACGTTCGAGAGCTTCGGACCCGACATCATTTTCGAGATCAACAAGCTCGTCGATCAGGTACTGGCTGAATTCCCCAACAGCGTATTCTTTTCCTCGACTCTGATTTTTGATGATGAAAATTGGGCGATTCGCCAGCTCCATAACGGAACCGCGTTGACAATCCAGCAGCGTCTGCATCGGCGCGGCATTCCGATGGTCATTCTTCCAATGAATCTGTGACCGGCGAATGCAACCTGCACTCATGGCCAGCGCTGCATTTGATTGCATGATTTGGGCAATGCTCATGTATTGAGCATTGCAACCCCAGACACTCCCCTTGATTTTTGCTGGAATTTGACGCCTGCTATTTGGGATACCGCGGGACGGCGATCTTCGCCCAACCCGCCTACATTCCGATACGGGGGGATGGCTTATGGCGACCTACGAAATGGCAGGTTCCGCTCGCACGCTGGGGGGCGGCGAGAAGCTGGTGATCTTCGCCTCTTCGCTCGGCACCGTGTTCGAGTGGTATGACTTCTACCTATACGGTTCGCTCGCACCGAATATCAGCAAGCAATTCTTCTCTGCGGTGAACCCGACCGCAGCTTTCATCTTCACGTTGCTCGCCTTCGCCGCCGGCTTCTTCGTCCGCCCGTTCGGCGCCCTCGTGTTCGGCCGCCTGGGCGATCTCGTCGGTCGCAAATACACGTTCCTCGTCACCATCATGATCATGGGCCTGTCGACCACAGCGGTCGCGATCCTGCCGGGCTATGCCAGCATCGGCATCGTGGCGCCGGTCTTGCTGATCGGCCTGCGCCTGTTCCAGGGCCTCGCCCTCGGCGGCGAGTACGGCGGTGCAGCGACCTACGTCGCCGAGCATGCACCGATGGGCAAGCGCGGCATCTTCACCTCGTGGATCCAGACCACGGCGACGCTCGGCCTGTTCCTGTCGCTGCTCGTCATCATCGCCTGCCGGCTCTCGTTGGCACCCGCCGATTTCGACGCCTGGGGCTGGCGCGTGCCGTTCGGCATCTCGCTGGCGCTGCTCGCGATCTCGGTCTGGATCCGCTTGAAGCTCGATGAATCGCCGGTGTTCAAGCGGATGAAGGAGGAGGGCAAAGGCTCGCACGCGCCGCTCACCGAGTCCTTCCTGCACTGGGGCAATGCCAAGGTCGTCATCCTGGCGCTGGTCGGCTTGACCGCGGGCCAGGCAGTCGTCTGGTACACGGGCCAGTTCTACGCGCTGTTCTTCCTGACCCAGACGCTCAAGGTCGACGCCCAGACGGCGCAACTGCTGATCGCGGCGGCGCTCGCCATCGGCACGCCGTTCTTCCTGGTGTTCGGCGGCCTGTCGGACCGGATCGGCCGCAAGCCGATCATCATGGCCGGCTGCCTCCTGGCCGTGATCACCTACTTCCCGCTGTTCCAGGGGCTGACCCACTACGCCAACCCGGCACTCGAAGCCGCCCAGGCCAAGGCGCCGGTGACGGTGATCGCGGATCCGGCCGACTGCTCGTTCCAGTTCAACCCGGTCGGCACGGCCAAGTTCACCAACAGCTGCGACGTCGCCAAGGCGGTGCTCGTCTCCCGCGGCGTGCCCTACGAGAACCAGGCCGCCGCGGCCGGCGCGGTCGCCCAGATCAAGATCGGCGACCAGGTGATCGACGCCTATGCCGCCGCCGAAGCCAAGGACAAGGCCCCGGTCTTCACCAAGGCGGTGGGCGATGCCGTGGGCGCAGCGGGTTACCCGGCCAAGGCCGACCCGACCAGGATCGACTACGTGATGACCACGCTGCTGCTCGTCGTCATGGTGCTCTACGTCACCATGGTCTACGGGCCGATCGCAGCACTGCTGGTCGAGCTGTTCCCGACCCGCATCCGCTATACCTCGATGTCCCTGCCCTACCATATCGGCAACGGCTGGTTCGGCGGCTTCCTGCCGGCCACGTCCTTCGCCATCGTCGCCTCGACCGGCAACATCTACTCAGGCCTCTGGTACCCGATCATCGTTGCCGCGGTCACCTTCGTGGTGGGCATGCTGTTCGTGCCGGAAACGAAGGACCGTTCGATCATCGACTGATCGGCCGCAAAGGCTACGCCTGAAAACGATCCGCCCCCGCAGCAATGCGGGGGCGGTTTCTTTTTGAGCACCTTCGCGAAAACATCGTAAGGATCGGAAAGCCTTGCCCGACACTCGCGACGAATCGACTGGAGGATGACTGAATGCGGATCTTGGTGACCGGATCGTCGGGCTGGCTCGGACAGACGCTGGTGCCGCGGCTGAGGCGTGATGGCCATCAGGTGGTCGGGCTCGACCCGGTGCCCTCGCCCTTGACCGAGATCGTCGGCACGATCGCCGACCGCGCCATGGTCCGCGCGGCAATGCGCGATTTCGGCATCGAGGCCGTCATTCATTCAGGCGCATTGCACAAGCCGAATATCGAGACGCACGAGCGGTCGGACTTCGTGGCGGTCAATATCCAGGGCACGTTGAACCTGCTCGAGGAGGCGGTCGCCGCCGGCTCGACCGTCAACCGTTTCGTCATGACCTCGACGACATCGCTCATGATTTCCAAGACGGTACGCGCCGGGCGCGACGGCGGCGCCGAACGCGCCGCCTGGATCACCGAGGAACTGGCGCCGCTCCAGCCCCGCAACATTTATGGCGTCACCAAATACGCCGCCGAGCATCTCTGCCGCCTCACCCACGAGCTTCATGGCTTACCGGTCGTAGTGCTGCGCACCGGCCGGTTCTTCCCCGAGGAGGACGACATGGCCCATGCCATCAGCCAGTCGGGCGAGAACACCAAGGCAAACGAGCTCCTGTTCCGCCGCGCTACGGTCGAAGACATGGCCGAGGCTCATGTGGCAGCGCTCGCAAAGGCGCCGGACCTGGGCTTCGACAATTTCATCATCGCGCCGCGCACGCCCTTCACTCGGGCCGACTGCGCCGGGTTGATTCACGACGCGCCCGCCGTCGTTCGGCGCTATTTCCCGCACTATCCGGAGATCTACGCGCGCCGCGGCTGGACTATGTTCCAGTCGATCGACCGGGTCTACGATGCAACCAAGGCGGCGGAGCGGCTGGGGTTCGCGTGCCGGACGGGATTCGGGGAGATGCTGGCGGCACTGGAGTCATAGCGAACCTCGACAGGGCTCAGGCCGCGACCAGCTCCGCCCGCAACCAGCGGCGGAGCCGGTCCGTTTCGCCGCCGTCGACCGCTTCCGCGACCCGGCGCCCGACCGCGGCGCCGAACTTGTAGCCGTGGCCCGAACAGGCTGAGACGGCCAGGACGCGCCCCACGTGCCGGGCGTAGAAGGTCTTGTCCTTGGTGAAGGTGTAGGCGCAGGTCACCACGTCGCGCACGCGATAGTCGCCGACGCGCGCGAGCGGCGGTGAGAAGGCGTCGCGCAGCCGCTCGCCCTCGCCCGGCTTGGCCGTCCGATCGGCCTCGGGATCGTCCGCCGGCCGCTTCATGAAGCCCGCGCCGAACTTGAGCCCGGTGCCGGCCACCGGCGGCAGGACGTAGCCCTCCGACGGCCCGCCGATCGATAGGATGGCTGGGGCCGCCGCCCAGGCCGGGGCGAGATCGGCCGGCGGGTCGAGATAGACGACCGCCGTTCGATAGACCTTGAGATCCGTCGCGAGCTCGGGCAGCAGCCGCAAGGTCCAGGCGCCGGCCGTGACGACGACGCGATCGGCATCGAGCGTCTCGCCCGAACCGAGCATGACGCGCCCACGCTCGGCATCGAGCCCGGTCACGCGTTCACCCGTGCGCAGCTCGACGCCCTTGCTCGCGAGCCAGGTCGCGAGCCCGGCCGCGATCGCCCGGCACAGGAGCACGCCGCCTTCCGGCGTATGGAACGCGTAGCGGAAGGTAGCCGCATCGAGGAAGCGGAAGCGCTCGGCCGCGGCATCGGGTACCAGCCGCTCATAAGGCGTGCCGACCGCGTCGAAGCCTTGGCGGAACAGATCGGCCTCATCGCCCGGTTCCTGGCAGACGCACAAGATGCCGGCCGGCACGTAGTGGGACGTTCCCAGGTCCGCCCAGAGCTCGTCCCAGGCGTCGTAGGCTTCGGTGATCAGTCGAGCGTAGCCGCTCTGCCCGCCATAGGCGCGGCGGATCATCCGGTGCTGGTCGCCGGAGGCCGCGAGCGGGCTCGGGATCGCCGGCCCTTGCTCGAGCAGCGTCACCTGATGACCGCGCTTGGCCAGCGACCAGGCGGTGGTGAGGCCCATGATGCCGGCGCCGACGATCGTGATCCGCATGGCCGCTCCCCCCGAACCGACCGTGTCAGGCCGCCATCACTTTGGGCAGGATCGCGATCTCGACCCCGGCGGCCACGAGCGCCGCCTTGATGGCGCCGGCGACCGCCCCCGCGGTCGGCTCGTCGCCGTGGATGCACAGCGTATTGACCTGTCGGGCCAGCACCTTGCCGCCGACCGTGCGGATCTCGCCCTCGACGACCATGCGCACGGCCTGCGCCGCAGCCTCGGCCGGGTCGTGCAGCACGGCACCCGGCAGCTTGCGCGACAGGAGCTTGCCGTCGTCGGCATAGGCCCGGTCGGGGAAACCCTCGGCCGCGAAACGCACCCCCGCCGCCTCCGCCGCCGTCGCCATGGGCGAGCCGGTGCCGCCGACCATGATGAGCGCCGGATCGACCGCCTTGACCGCCCGCGCGATGGCGCTCGCCACCTCGAGTTCGGCCTCGGCCAGATTGTAGAGCGCGCCGTGGGCCTTCACATGGGCGACCGGCAGGCCGGCGCGCGCGGCGATGCCGATGAAGGCGCCGATCTGATAGGCGACCATGGTTTCAAGTTCGGCGGCACTCATCGGAATCGGCCGGCGGCCGAAGCCCTGCAGGTCGGCGAAGCCCGGATGAGCGCCGACGCTGACGCCGTTGCGCTTGGCGATCTCGCAGGTCTTGGCCATCACCATCGGGTCGCCGGCATGAAAGCCGCAGGCGACGTTGGCGGAGCTCACGATGCCGAGCACGGTCTCGTCGTTGCCCATGCGCCAATTGCCGAAGCTTTCCCCGACATCGGCGTTGAGATCGATCAGGCGCATCCGTTCCTCCGTCGCTGGCGATGAGGCAAGCCTATGCCCGACAACAGGTCACGGCAAGTTTATGTTTGCGATTTATCGATAAAATGTAAATATGCGGCAACGAGCCGCTCCCCATTTGCGAGACGCCCCGAGGACGCAAGGCCATGACCAAGCGCGACTATATCGTCTCTTCGGCCCATCTGGCCGATCCCGGCGCCGAGGAGCTGAGCGAATTCGAATTCGGCCTGATCCTCGTCCATAACGCGTTCGAGCGCTGGATCGTGCGCTGCATGACGGCGGCCGGCTATCCCGACCTCTCGAAGATCGACATCCTGGTGCTGCATTCGATTCATCATCGCGGCCGGCCGAAGCGGCTCGCCGACCTGTGCTTCGTCCTCAACATCGAGGACAGCCACGTCGTCAACTACGCGCTGCGCAAGCTGACGCAGCTGGGCCTCGTCGCCCGAGCGCGGCCGGGCAAGGAAGTGTTCTACGCGACGACCGCGGCCGGCGATGACGCCTGCGCCCGCTATCGCGCCGTGCGCCAGTCCTGCCTGCTCGCCGTGCCGACGCCTCCTCTGGGCGAGGCAGGACTGGGCGAGACCGCAGGCCTGCTGCGCGCGCTCTCCGGCCTCTACGACCAGGCGGCGCGGGCCGCGACCTCGCTGTGAGCGCGCTCAAGCCCCGGTACCTCGCCGCCGGCGACGCGGCGCTCGTCATCGAATATGGCGAGGTGATCGACCCGGACCTGATCCAGGCCGTGCAGCGGCTCGACCGACGCTTGAGTCGCGCGCGCCTCACCGGCGTGATCGAGACGGTGCCGAGCTTCCGCTCACTCATGGTGCATTACGATCCGCTCGCGACCACGCGCGCGGCGCTGATCGCAGCGATCGAGGGCCTCGGCGACGAGAACGAAGCGGCGGCGGTGGCGCCCGGCCGGTCCTGGCGCCTGCCGTGTTGCTACGATGCGGCCTTCGCGCCCGACCTGGCCGATGTCGCGGCCGCGACCGGCCTGGCGCCGGAGGCGGTGACCCAGACCCATGCGGCCAATCCCTTCTCGGTTGCGGTCGTGGGCTTCCTGCCGGGCTGCCCGTTCATGGCGGAGCTGCCCCCCATCTTCAACCTGCCGCGCCGCACCTCGCCGCGCACCCGCGTGCCGGCAGGCTCGGTCGCGGTCGCCCAGAAACTGTCCGTGATCTATCCGACCGAGAGCCCGGGCGGCTGGCACCTGATCGGCAATTGCCCGGTGCCGCTGTTCGATGCGCGCTGGGACACGCCCGCCCTGCTCGCCCCGGCCGACGGCGTCCGCTTCCAGCCGATCGATGCGGCCGAGCACGCCCGCATCCTGGCCGCTGCCCGCGCCGGCGAATACGACCCGCGCCGTGAATGCGCCGACGGAGAGACGATATGAGCCATCTCAGGGTCGAACGGCCCGGCTTGTCGACCACGGTTCAGGATCTGGGCCGGCGCGGCCTGCAGCGCTATGGCGTGCCGGTGTCGGGGGCCCTCGACCCACTGGCGCTGCGCCTCGCCAACGCGCTGGTCGGCAACGCGGCCGGCACCGGCGCGCTCGAGATCCTGGCGCTGGGTCCCACGCTCGTCGTCGAAGCGGAGTCAGTGCGGGTGGCCCTCGTCGGCTCCGACGCCGGGCTCGCGATCGACGGCCAGCCGGTGCCCGCAGGGCGCAGCGTGACCGCGCCGCACGGCGCGCGCATCACGATCGGCGGCTTCACCGATGCCGCGAGCTGCATCCTGGCGGTCGAAGGCGGCTTCGCGCTCGAACCCTGTATGGGCAGCCTTTCGACTTATGCCCGCGGCGGCTTCGGCGGCTTCGAGGGCCGTGCGCTCAAGGCGGGCGACCGGCTGCCGCTCTTGAAGCCGGCCGCGACCGCAGTGCCGGAACGCAAGGCCGAGCCGATCGATTATGGCCAGGGCCCGATCCGCGTCGTGCTGGGGCCGCAGGAGGATTGGTTCGAGCCGGCGGCGATCGAGCGCTTCTTCGCCGAGCCCTACCGCGTGACCGCCGAGACGGACCGCATGGGCATGCGGCTCGATGGCGCCAAGCTCGACCATGCGCGCGGCTTCAATATCGTGTCGGACGGCATCGCCGACGGCCATATCCAGGTGCCGGGCACGGGGCAGCCGATCGTGCTGCTGGCCGACCGGCAGACGGTCGGCGGCTATCCCAAGATCGGTGCGGTGATCGGCGCCGACCTGCCCCGGCTCGGCCGGATGCGGCCAGGCAGCGAGATCCGCTTCGCCCGCATCGCGCCGGCCGAGGCTGAGGCGGCCCGCCGCGCGCAGGAGACGGCATTTGCCGCCCTCGTCCAGCGCATCGGCCCGGTCGTCGTGATGCCGACGACGGAGCAGTTGCTGCAGGCCAACCTGATCGACGGCGTCGTCGCAGCCTGAGCCCAGGCCCGCCGCTATGACAGCAGCGGCACCGGGGTCCGCATTCCCTCGATCAGCGCCTCGCCGAACACGGCGATCGGGCGCGCGAGCCGGCCGGCCGGCGGCCGGTGCAACAGCCAGGAGCGGACTTTCGGCCGGAACTCCGGGCAGTCGATCACCATGACCTGGTCGCGCCAGGGGCTCTCGGCGAAGGCGCCCGGCGTCACGATGCCGATGCCGAGCCCACGCGCGACCAGCGACATGCGCAGATCGGCGCCCAGCGCTTCGACCGCGACCGTGAACGGCAGTCGCAGCGCGTCGAACCGGTGCTGGATGAAGGCGCGGAAACCGCAGCCGGTCTTGTTCATGATCCAGGAGAAGCGGGCGAGATCCTCGAGCCGCGCCGGCTGTGGCATGCCAAGGCTCGGTGCTGCGATCAGCAGCACGTCATGGATGCCGAGCTCGTCGCCCGCAAGTTCCTCGGGCGGACGCAGGCCGTCGGCGAGGCACAGCGCCACCGCATCGAGCTCGCTGCGCGCGACCTGCTCGAGCAGCCGCGGCGACCAGTCCGACGTGATGCGCAGGGTCAGGTGCGGGAACTCGCTGCGCAGCCGGTCGAGCGGCTTCACCAGTGCGGCTTCGGACAGGTACGGCATGATGCCGAGCCGGAACTCGCCGCGCATTTCACCACCCGGCGTCAAGCCCGCCCTGAGGTCGTCGAGCGAGCGCAGCACCCGCCGGCCGTGCTCATAGGCCTCCCGGCCCGCCGGCGTCGGCTTCAGCGGCTTCGATTGCCGATCGAGCAGGGCGGTGGCCAGGCCGTCTTCCAGATTCTGGATCCGGCGCGTCACCCCCGGCTGGGTCAGATTGAGCCGGGCCGAGGCGCCGACGATCGACCCGGTCTCGACCACCGCCACGAACGCTTCCAGGTCTCGGATGTTCATAGAAACAACTCATAATCATTATTCACATTATTGAATTGTATCATAATGTGGATCGGCAATAAAGGTGACCTCTCGTCCGTCGAACGAAGGTGCCTCATGCCGCCCACGAACGATGTCCTGGTCAGCCGCCGCGGCGCGGATCTGGCGACCGCGGAGATCACACGCCCGCTCATCCTGCTGTTCTCGACCGCCGTCGGCGTGATCGTGACCAATCTCTTCGCGCCGCAGACGCTGGTCGGGCCGATCGCCGCCTCGCTCGGCATCGGCGCCGACGGCAGCGGGCTCGTCGCGACCGCCACGCTCTTGGGCTATGCCGCAGGGCTGTTCCTGCTGGTGCCGCTCGCCGATCTCGCGGAGAACCGGCGCCTGATCGTGCGCCAGTTGACCGCCGCGACGCTCGCGGCCGGGCTCGCGGCGCTGGCACCCAGTGCGGCGAGCCTGCTCGCTCTGCTGTTCGTGCTCGGCGCCGCCTGTTCGGCGATCCAGATCCTGGTGCCGATCGCGGCCGCCATGGCGCCCGCAGAGGAGCGAGGCCGCGTCATCGGCGACGTGATGAGCGGGCTGATGATCGGCATCCTGCTGGCGCGCCCGATCGCAAGCTTCATCGCCGGCAGCTATGGCTGGCGGCCGTTCTTCGGCACAAGCGCCTGCGCCATGGCGGGCCTCACCCTTGTGCTGGCCTGGCGGCTGCCGCGACGCCAGCCTGCGACCCGCGCGTCCTATCCGGCGCTGATCGCCTCGCTCTGGCACCTTCTGTGCCGAGAACCGGTGCTGCGCCGCAGGGCCTGGACCGCGAGCCTCGCCATGGCCGCCTTCAGCCTGTTCTGGACCGCGATTGCGCTCCGGCTGGCACGGCCGCCGTTCGGGCTCGCCCAGCACGGCATTGCGCTCTTCGCGCTGGTCGGCGCCGGCGGGGCCGTGGTGACGCCGATCTTCGGCCGCTGGGGCGACCGGGGCTGGACGCGGCCGGCGACGATCGGCGCGCACTTGACCATGATCGCCTCGTTGGCGATCGCCGCCTGGGCGGGCGCCCTCGATGCGCGCCTGCCAGCGCTGGCGCTGATGGGGCTCGCCGCCGTGCTGCTCGACGTCGGCGTCACGGGTGATCAGACGCTCGGCCGGCGGGAGATCAACCTGCTCAATCCGGAGGCGCGCGGGCGACTCAACGGCCTGTTCGTCGGACTGTTCTTCGTGGGAGGTGCGGTGGGCTCATCCGTCGCCGGCTTCGCTATCGACCGGGGCGGCTGGCCACTCGTCTGCGCAATCGGCGCCGGCTTCGGCCTGCTGGCGCTCCTCACCGACCTCGTCGGGCGGCGGCAAATCTGAGGCGCCGGCCCGAGACCGGCCGCGCGCGGACCAGTCTCGGGCACGTCATCTCAGGCGTCGGGCGCCAGCGCGTGGGTCTTCAGCACCGCGTCGGTCGTGGCATCGCTTTCGATCAGGCGCACCGGATAGCCCCAGAGCTCGACCAGATGGCGCAGCACGGACTGGCTGGTCTTCTCGTCGAGCAGGATGCCTTCATAGACCGCATGGCGCAGTACCAGCGTGCGGTCGCCGGCCATGTCGAGCTCGACCACGTTGATGTCGGGCTCGCGGCGCGACAGGTCGTAGGACCGGGCGAGTGCGGCACGCAGGTCGCGATAGCCCATCTCGTCGTGAATTGCGTCGACCAGCATGTTGGTCTCCGCCGCGTCGTCGCGCACGCGGAAGAAGCGGAACTTGCGCATCACATGCGGGCTCAGGAACTGCAGGATGAAGCTCTCGTCCCGATAATTGGCCCAGGCGTCGCGCAGCGTGCCATAGGGATCCTTGTTGCCGGCGATCTCGGGGAACCAGTAGCGGTCCTCCTCCGTCGGATCGAGGCACATGCGCTTCACGTCCTCCATCATGGCGAAGCCCAGCGCATAGGGATTGATGCCGCCGTAGCGCCGGTCGTCATAGTCCGGCTGGAACACGACGCTCGTGTGGCTGTGCAGGAACTCGAGCATCGAGCCGTCGGTCAGCAGGCCCTTCTCGTGCAGGCGATGCATGATCTCGTAGTGCACGAAGGTGGCGCAGCCCTCGTTCGTGACCTTCGTCTGCTTCTGCGGGTAATAGTACTGCGCGATGTTGCGCACGATCCGGCACAGCTCGCGCTCCCAGCCTTCGAGCTTCGGCGCGTGCTTCTCCATGAAATAGAGCAGGTTCTCCTCGGGCAGGCCGAAGCGCCGGTTCGTCTCCTGGCGGAACTGGGCCGCTTCCTTCGTATCGAACCCTTCGAGCGTGGCCTTCGTCGGCACGGTGCGCCACAGGTCGTTGAAGGTCTGCTCGGCGTATTGGCGACGCTCCTTCTCGCGCTTGCTCTCTTCCGCGAAGCTCAAGCCGCGCCGGGCGTAGCGGTTGACCGACTGGTCCATGAGCGCATGCGCCGCGTCGAGCACGCGCTCGACCCTGCTCACACTGTAGCGCTCCTCGCACTTGGCGACAAAGTCGCGCGCAAAGGCGAGATAATCGAGGATGCCCGACGCGTCGGTCCACTGCTTGAACAGATAGTTGTTCTTGAAGAAGTGGTTATGGCCGAACGCGGCATGCGCCATGACCAGCGTCTGCATGGTCATGGAATTCTCTTCCATGATGTAGCAGAGGCAGGGATTGGAATTGATGACGATCTCGTAGGCGAGACCTTGTAGCCCCTTGCGGTACAAGGCCTCGTTATAGGCAAAGCTCTTGCCGAAGCTCCAATGCCGGTACATGAGCGGCAGGCCGACCGAGGCGTAGGCGTCGAGCATCTGCTCGGACGTGATGACCTCGACCTGGGTCGGGTAGGTATCAAGCCCCAGATCCTTGCGCGCGATCAACTCGATCGCGTCGTAGGCCCGCTTCAGCTTCTCGTAGTCCCAGTCGGCGCCCTCGAACAGGGGAGCCTGACGCTCGATGGTCCGTCGCATGGGCTGCTCCCTTAGGGTTCCTGGTTGACGATCGCCGCCTTGTTGCGAGCGAACAGATCATGGAACACCGGGAAGATCTGCGCAGGGTCGCCGACCCGTCGCATGGCGAAATTCGCGAAGGCGGGGGCGACCTCGGCATAGGCCCGCCACAGGTCGGTCTTGTCCATGCGCCGATCGCCGAAACTGTCGATGCCCTCGCTCACCTCGATATAGGCGAAATACTGGCAGACCGGCAGCAGCTCGGAGAGCAGCTGGACGCAGCGGCCGCTGTCGGCGCCGAAATTGTCGCCGTCCGAGGCCTGCGCGGCGTAGACGTTCCAGGCATCGAGCGGATAGCGCTCCTTGATGATCCGCTCCATCTCGGCGAGCGCGGTCGACACCACGGTGCCGCCGGTTTCACGGCTGTAGAAGAACGTCTCCTCGTCCACCTCCTGGGCGGTCGAGGTATGGCGGATGAAGACGAGATCGACGCTCTTGTAGCGCCGGACCAGGAAGATGTGCAGCAGCATGAAGAAGCGCTTGGCCAGGTCCTTCATGCGCTCGGTCATCGAGCCCGACACGTCCATGAGGCAGAACATGACCGCCTGGATATTGGGCTTCGGAATCCGCTCGAACCGGTTGTAGCGCACGTCGATCGGATCGAAATACGGGATCGCCTTGGTGCGGCGCAGGGCGATCTCAAGCCGATGCTTGGCGTCCTGCCAGGCTTCGGTCGGTCCGGTGTGGGCCAGCCGCTCGACCTCGTCCTCGAGCTCCTCGATCTCATCCAGCTTCGGTCGCTTGAGGGAAATGCGCCGGGCCATGCTGTTGCGCATGGTCCGGATGATATTGATGTTGGACGGGCTGCCGCTGACCGTGAAGCCGGCGCGGCTCAGCTCCGGCGCCGAGGCCTCGGACAGCCGCTTCTTGACCAAGTCCGGCAGCTCCAGATCCTCGAAGAACAGGTCGAGGAACTCTTCGCGCGAGAGCGTGAACTCGAACGCGTCCTGCCCCTCGCCACTGTCCGACGGGTCGCCGCCCTTGCCGCCCTGGCCGCCCTGCGGCCGCTCGATCTCATCGCCGACCACATGCTCCTTGTTGCCCGGCACGACATAGTGACGCTTGCCGCCGGACGAGCTGTGCCGGAAGGTCGGTTCGTCGATCCCCTTGGTCGGGATCGACACTTTCTCCCCGCTCTCGGTGTCGGTGATCTTGCGCTTCCGGAGCGCATCCATCACCGCCCCCTTCACCTCGGCGCGCGCCCGCTCGATGAAGCGCCGGCGGTTGCCGAGGCTCTTGCCCTTGGGGTTCGGTCGACGGTCGACAATGATCATTCGCTACCTCGCCCGGCCGGACGACGGGTCATCCCCGTCACCCTGCCTTGTTCACGCGCATGTACCATTCCACCAGGCGACGGACCTGCCGCTCGGTGTAGCCACGTGCCGTCATGCGGTCGACGAACTGCGCGTGCTTGGTGTCGGTGTCGCTGTCCTTCTTCGTGCCGAAGCTGATGACCGGCAGCAGCTCCTCGACCTGGCCGAACATGCGCTTCTCGATCACTTCGCGCAGCTTCTCATAGGACTGCCAGGACGGATTGCGGCCGGCATTGCTGGCGCGCGCCCGGAGCACGAACTTGACGACCTCGTTGCGGAAGTCCTTCGGGTTCGCGATGCCCGCCGGCTTCTCGATCTTGGACAGTTCCTGGTTCAGGAGCTCGCGGTTCATGAGCTGGCCCGTGTCCGGGTCCTTGAAGTCGCTGTCCTCGATCCAGGCGTCGGCATAGGCGACATAGCGGTCGAACAGGTTCTGCCCGTAGTCGCTGTAGGACTCGAGATAGGCTTTCTGGATCTCGTGGCCGATGAATTCGGCATAGCGCGGCCCGAGCTCGCTCTTGATGAAATTCACGAGCCGCTTTTCGGTATCCTCCGGGAACTGCTCCCGACGGATCGCCTGCTCCAACACATACATGAGGTGGACCGGGTCGGCGCCCACTTCCTGGGTGTCGAAATTGAACGTCTGCGACAGGACCTTGAACGCAAAGCGCGTCGACATGCCGTCCATGCCTTCGTCGACGCCGGCGGCGTCGCGATATTCCTGGACCGACTTCGCCCGCGGATCGGAGTCCTTGAGGCTCTCGCCGTCGTAGGCGCGCATCTTCGAATAGAGGTTCGAGTTCTCGTGCGCTTTAAGCCGGGAGAGCACGGTGAAGCGCGCCAGCATGTCGAGCGTGCCGGGGGCGCACGGCGCCTCGCCCAGCTCGCTCGTCTCGAGCAGCTTCTCGTAGATCCGGCGCTCCTCGGTCGGCCTGAGGCAGTACGGCACCTTGATGACCGAGATACGGTCGATGAACGCCTCGTTGTTGCGGTTGTTCTTGAACGTCTGCCACTCGGCCTCGTTCGAATGTGCGAGGATCATGCCCTGGAACGGCAGCCCGCCGATGTTCTCAGTGCCGATGTAGTTGCCTTCCTGCGTCGCGGTCAGCAGCGGGTGCAGCATCTTGATCGGTGCCTTGAACATCTCGACGAACTCGAGGATGCCCTGGGTCGTGCGGTTGAGGCCGCCCGAAAAGGCATAGGCGTCGGGGTCGTTCTGCGGCAGGTATTCGAGCTTGCGGATATCGACCTTGCCGACGAGCGAAGAGATGTCCTGGTTGTTCTCGTCGCCGGGTTCAGTCTTGGCGACCGCGACCTGCCGCAGCCGCGACGGCTGCATGCGCACGACCGTGAAGCGCGAGAGATCGCCCTCGAACTCCGTCAGCCGCTTTGCCGCCCAGGGCGACATGAGGCCGGTCAGGCGCCGGCGCGGAATGCCATAGCGCTCTTCGATCTGCGAGCCGAGGATGTCCGGGTTGAACAGGCCCAGCGGCGATTCGAACAGCGGGCTCACGTCCTTGCCGGCCTTCAGCACATAGATCGGGAACTTCTCGACAAGCGCCTTCAGGCGCTCGGCGAGCGAGGACTTGCCGCCGCCGACCGGGCCCAGGAGATAGAGGATCTGCTTGCGTTCCTCGAGGCCCTGCGCCGCATGGCGGAAGAAGCCCACGATCCGCTCGATCGTCTCTTCCATGCCGTAGAAATCTTCGAACGCCGGATAGACCTTGATCGTCCGGTTCATGAAGATGCGGCCGAGCCGGGCGTCATGGCTGGTGTCGGTCACCACCGGGTCGCCGATCGCCTTCAACAGACGCTCGGCGGCACTCGCGTACATCATCGGATCGTCGGCGCAGCCGCTCAAATACTCTTCGAGCGACATCTCGACGTCCCGCTGGCTCTCGTAGAACCGGGCGTAGGAGTTGAAGAGGCTGTCATAGGACGGCATGAAATCACCCCCGCTGAAGAATTCCTGATCCGCGCTCCAAACGTCCATCGAGACGCCATCTGCCACGCGATTGCTCGGCCGATGACGGCCGACGAAGATCGGGTTTCGAACGCCAGACCGCCGGCGATGGACTATCGCTCAGGGTCCGGAGGTGCCGCGGCACCAAGCCCGGCAGCCGACCCGATGAACGCTTGCAACAGCCCATTCGCGGAAACGGGTCCGCGTCGACGCTATATTCATTTCGTATCGCTCGGGACATCCACACGTCCCGCGCCTTCCACACGTCCACTCTCCGCCCGTGCGCATTAAGAATATATTGCAGATGCATCATCGGGTCATCGGCTGACGCGGATTTCCGATCGCTGCCTCGCGTTCCCGCTCCGCCGTGACGGCGCCGATCATCGAGCATCGCATGCCTCCGAGGAGATCCGATTGCGCCCAATTTTCATCGTGCTCCTGGAGCTTAAGGTGGGAATGTCATCGTCGTTGTGCAATTAGGAGACCAGCTGATCCAGCGCAGGGACAAAACATGTCTTCGGTTGGACAACGCCTGGAAACGCCAAAAGCTTCCTCGACGACGGCGCCGAATCGAGGCGACTCGGGCGCAAATCTTAGGCAGTTCGGGCGGCGGTGCGGATTGGCGGGCGGTGCTACGGCGGAATCGGGTCCGCGACGAGGCGTCGCGGCCGCATCGCCCATCTTCTTGACTTTCCGTCTCATCGGGCAGAGCGTAGCGCCTATCCCAGGGGAGCCTCGTCTAGGAGGCTGAGACACCGCCGGCCCGGCATCGGGCGACGCGGGAACCCGATGAACCTGATCCGGATCGTACCGGCGGAGGGACGGGAGACCGCGTCGCGCTCGACGACCGCATTTCCGCTCCTTCCCCGCCGATAGGTTCCGGATCGCCCGAGTTTTAGGCGACTGGAGAAGAGACAATGCCCGAAGGAACCGCCGGCAAGGCGTTCACCGTATCGACGGGCCCGCTGCCCGCCTCCCGCAAGATCCATGTCGCCGGCGAGATCCACAAGGACATCCGCGTCGCGATGCGCGAGATCGATCTGGATCCCTCGTCCGGCGAGCCGCCGGTGCGCGTCTACGACCCGTCAGGCTCCTATACCGACCCGAACGCCCGGATCGATGTCGAGCGCGGCCTGAAGCCGCTCCGCCGCGACTGGATCCTGGCGCGCGGCGACGTCGAGGAATATGACGGCCGCGCGATCAAGCCCGAGGATAACGGCCTCAAGGCCGGCGAGATCGCCAACATGCGCGAGTTCCCGCACCTGGCCCGCCGGCCGCTCCGCGCCAAGGGCGGCAAGGCGGTGACGCAGCTGGCCTACGCGCGCGCCGGCATCGTGACGCCGGAGATGGAATACGTTGCCATCCGCGAGAACGTAGGCCGCGCCCGCCAGGCGGATCTCGTCCGCGACGGCGAGAGCTTCGGCGCCGAGATCCCGGATTACGTGACGCCGGAATTCGTGCGCGACGAGATCGCCCGCGGCCGCGCCATCCTGCCGAACAACGTCAACCATCCGGAGACCGAGCCGATGATCATCGGCCGGAACTTCCTGGTGAAGATCAACGCCAACATCGGCAACTCGGCCGTCGCCTCCTCGATCGAGGAAGAGGTCGAGAAGATGGTCTGGGCGACGCGCTGGGGCACGGACACGGTCATGGACCTGTCGACCGGCCGCAACATCCACACGACCCGCGAATGGATCATCCGCAACTCGCCGGTGCCGATCGGTACCGTGCCGATCTACCAGGCGCTGGAAAAGGTCAACGGCAAGGCCGAAGACCTGACCTGGGAGATCTTCCGCGACACGCTCGTCGAGCAGTGCGAGCAGGGTGTCGATTATTTCACGATCCACGCCGGCGTGCGCTTGGCATACATCCCGCTGACCGCCCGGCGCGTCACCGGTATCGTGTCGCGCGGCGGCTCGATCCTGGCGAAATGGTGCCTGGCGCATCACAAGGAGAATTTCCTCTACACGCACTTCGAGGAAATCTGCGAGCTCCTGAAGCAGTATGACGTCGCGTTCTCGCTGGGCGACGGGCTCCGGCCCGGCTCCATCGCCGACGCCAACGACGCGGCCCAGTTCGCCGAGCTCGAGACCTTGGGCGAGCTGACGCAGATCGCGTGGAAGCACGACGTCCAGGTCATGATCGAAGGCCCCGGCCACGTGCCGATGCACAAGATCAAGGCCAACATGGACAAGCAGCTGAAGGTCTGCGGCGAGGCGCCGTTCTACACGCTCGGGCCTCTCACGACCGACATCGCGCCGGGCTACGACCACATCACGAGCGGCATCGGCGCCGCCATGATCGGCTGGTTCGGCACGGCCATGCTCTGCTACGTGACGCCGAAGGAGCATCTGGGCCTGCCCGACCGCGACGACGTCAAGGTCGGCGTCGTGACCTACAAGCTCGCGGCCCACGCGGCCGATCTCGCCAAGGGTCATCCGGCGGCCCAGCTGCGCGACGACGCGCTGTCGCGGGCGCGCTTCGAGTTCCGCTGGCGCGATCAGTTCAACCTGTCCCTGGACCCGATGACGGCCGAGCAGTACCACGACCAGACGCTGCCGGCCGAAGGCGCCAAGATCGCCCATTTCTGCTCGATGTGCGGCCCGAAATTCTGCTCGATGAAGATCACGCAGGAGATCCGCGACATCGCCGAGGCAGGCATGGACGAGATGTCGGCCACGTTCCGCAAGAAGGGTTCGGAGCTCTATCTGCCGGCGGCAGCCGACTGATCGTGGCCGATTGATTTCGGCCCGATCGCTTGAAACGCAAATCGACTGAAACGAGGGAGGCGCGGCGATTATTCGCCGCGCCCCCTTTAAGTTTAATAAGCGGTTAGTAACTCGCGGCAGAACCAGAAAAAATCCCTCGCTTTCTACGCGATAAGTTTTGACGCCGTCGATTACTCCCCTGATAGCTAACGCGTCCATCAACTTGGGGGAGCGTGTCGTCATGACGCGATGGGGAATGATCAAATATCGGCATTCGCTCGCGGTCGGCGCCCTGTTGTCGGCGCTGGTGCCGCTCGCCGCCACGGCCGGCGAGCTCGCCCGGGACCAGCGGGTCGAGTTCGACATCGCGCTCAATCCCCGCAACCCTGAGACCTTCGCGCAACTGCTGACGGCGCTCAGCACGCCCGGCTCGAGCCAATACGGTCATTGGCTGACGCCTGAGCAATATACCCGGGAATTTGGCACGTCGAACGAGACGCTCGCGGCTGTGACCGCCGAGCTCAGCCGCGCCGGCCTCACCGTGCTTGAAACCCATGCCCACGGCCTGCATGTCGCCGGCCGGGCCGCCGATGTCGGCGCCGCCTTCTCGCTCCGCCTCCAACAGGGCCAGGCGCGGAACGGCAGCGCGCGCGTCGTGGCCTCCGGCCAGCCGGTGCTGACGCCGGCGCTGGCCGCCGCCGGCGCCCGCATCGTCGCATTCGACAATTTCGAGCGGATGCGCGCCTTCGCCCGGCCGACGGCAGGCGGCGCCAAGCCGCAGAACGCCACCTCGCCGACCGGCGGCTATTGGGCGACCGACCTCAAGCAGGCCTACGACGGCCCGTCCTACCAGGCCTTGACCGGCCAGGGCCGCACGATCGCGATCCTGATGTCGGGCGACGTGCAGACGTCCGACATCCAGAGTTATTTCAGCCGGCAGGGCCTGGCCATGCCGTCGCTCACCCGGATCGCGGTCAATGGCGGCGCCACCTACAGCGCCAGCAACGACGGCTCGTTCGAGGCGACGCTCGACGTCGAGCAGGCCGGCGGCATGGCGCCCAAGGCCCAGATCCTGCTCTATCTCATCCCGGATCTCAGCGACGCGAACATCCTGGCCGGCTTGAGCCGGATCGTCAGCGACAACAAGGCCGACATCGTCAGCCTGTCGTTCGGCGGCTGCGAGAAATTCTACACCGCCGCCTACAACGGCGGCCACGACGCCTCGGGCGCGCTCGTGAGCTACGAGCAGGTGTTCGAGCGCGGCAATGCCCAGGGCATCACCTTCGTGGTCGCGTCCGGCGACGAGGGCGGGCTGCAATGCCCGGCGCCGGCCTATTTCAGTGGCAAGGCCGGCCAATCCTGGCTCGCGGGCGCGTCGGCCCCCGCCGTCAGCCCGGCCGTGACCGCCGTCGGCGGCACCAACCTCGTCACGAGCTACATCCCCGGCTCGACCGCCTCGACCTATGTGTCGGAGAACGCCTACGGCGATCCGCTGACGGCGGTTGATCCCTACGGCATCGGCGTCACGCTCAAGGGCGGCTATTGGGGCTCCGGCGGCGGCCCGAGCGTCTATTTCAAGGCGCCGAGCTGGCAGTCGCTGGTCAAGACCGGCACATCCATGCGCGCGACGCCGGACATGGCACTGCAGATGGGCGGCTGCCCGAGCGATGCGAAGCAGCCGTGCGGCGCCAACCGCAGCTACGTGATCGAGATCTTCGCCGGCCAGGCCTACGGCGCCGTCGGCACCTCGGCCTCGACGCCGGCGTTCGCCGGCGTGCTGGCCCTCTGGGAACAGAAGCTCGGCAACACGCGCCTCGGCAACGTCAATCCGGTGCTATACCAGGCAGCGAAGACCGAAGGACTGGGCGGCAGCAGCCTGAAGCCGTTCCGCCAGCGGATCGCCGGCTACAACGGCGTCTACACCAGCACCTCGACCGGCAGCACGCCCTACAACATGGTCGTCGGCAACGGCACGGTCGACATCCGGCAGCTGATCAACGGCACCTCGATCGCGGCAGCCGGCAACCCGGGCACGGCGTCGAACCCCTGACCTGACTGACGGCAAGGGTCCGACTTCGATCGGACCCTTGTCGAAATTGAAAAGCCGATCGGGCGGCGTTCGCGTCTATAGTCGGGGCCCCGGCAGATCAGCGGACCGACCATGAGCGACCACGCCCATCACGATCATCAAGACCACGGTCACGATGACCACGACCATCATGACCATGGCCACGACGACCACGCTCATCACGACCATGGGCATCACGACCATGGGCATCATGGCCATGGGCACCACGGCCATTCCCACGCGCCGGCCAGCTTCGGGCTCGCCTTCTTCGTCGGCATCACGCTCAACTCGGGCTTCGTGCTGCTGGAGACGGTCTACGGGCTGATCGCCGGCTCGATGGCGCTCGTCGCGGACGCCGGCCATAACCTGGCCGACGTGCTGGGCCTGGCGCTCGCGTGGTGGGCGACCAACCTCGCGCAGAAGGCGCCGAGCGCGCGCCGCACCTACGGCTTCAAACGCAGCTCGATCCTGGCCTCACTCGTCAATGCCGTCGTGCTGCTGATCGGCGTCGGCGGCATTGCGGTCGAGGCCCTGCGCCGGCTCGCGGTCCCCGCGCCGGTCGACGGCGACACCGTCGTCTGGGTCGCCGCCGTCGGCATTGCCATCAACGGCTTCACGGCGCTGCTGTTCATGAGCGGCAGCAAGGGCGATCTCAATATCCGCGGCGCCTTCCTGCATCTTGCCGCCGATGCCGCCGTGTCGCTCGGCGTCGTGGTTGCGGGCGTCGTCATCGGGCTCACCCAATGGCTCTGGCTCGATCCGGTCACGAGCCTCGCGATCTCGGCGGTTATCCTCCTCGGCACCTGGTCGCTTCTGAAGGAGTCCCTCGATCTGGCGCTCGATGCGGTGCCGACGCGCATCGACCCGGGCGCCGTCCGTGCCTTCCTGCACGAACTGCCGGGTGTGAGCGAGGTCCATGACCTGCACATCTGGGCAATGAGCACGACCGAGACGGCGCTGACCGCCCATCTGGTGCGGCCGGGCGGCGGGCTTGACGATGCGCTGCTCGATGCCGCGGCCGAAACGTTGAGCCGGCGCTTCGGCATCGCGCATGCCACCTTCCAGGTCGAGGCGGGCGACGGTGCCGCCTGCCGCCTCGCCCCGCCGAGCGTCGTCTGACCCGCCACAGCAGGCATCCGTCGCCGCGGCTTGACAGCGGTTCCGCCGAAGTTGTTTGTCTATCAAACAACAAGCATGTGGCACCATAACAGGACGGGCGGAGACAGAGATGGCCGAGACGACGGTCATGGAGGAGAGCAGCGGGATACCGGCGCCCGGGGTGCTGGACGGGCTGCTGGGCTATCGCCTGCGCCGCGCGCAGGTCGCCGTGTTCGCGGATTTCGCGCAAACCATGGCGGCCTATGAGCTGACGCCGGGGCAGTTCGGCACGCTGGCGCTCATTGCCGCCAACCCGGGGCTGAGCCAGACCGCGCTCGGCACGGCGCTCGGCATCGATCGCTCGAGCGTCGTGCCGCTCATCGACAAGCTGGAACGGCGCGGGCTGGTCGAGCGCGCGCCGCATCCGCGCGACCGGCGCAGCCACGCGCTGCGGCTGACCGGCGCGGGCACCGCCCTGTTCGAGGACGCGCGCGAGGCCGTGGCCCGGCACGAGGCGCATATCTTCGCGCCGCTCGCCCCCGCCGAGCGGGAGACCTTGGCCCGTCTGCTCGATCGGGTCTCGGGCGTCTAAGTCCCGATGCTGTTCGGCGATCTCCTCGATCGGGCGCTCGCCGAGGGGGCCGGCCCGCGCACAGCCCTGATCGACGGAACCGGAGCCTTCTCCTACGACGAACTCGATGCCGCCGCCGACCGATTCGCGGGGCAGCTCGTCCGGCGCGGCTACCGTCCGGGTGCCCGGGCGGCACTCTGTGCCCGGAACGGGCTCGCCTACGGCATCATCGTGCTGGGCGCCGCCCGCGCCGGCGTGGTGCTGATCCATCTCTCGACACGTGCGACCGCCGGCGAAATCGAGGCGGCGCTCACCGAGACCGGTGCCGAGGTCCTGTTCGCCGGCGAGGATATGCAGTCCGACCGTGTGCCGGTCGTACATCTGACGCGCGACGGGGACGCCTGGTTCGGGACGGGCCCCGCAGAACGGCCGGTGCTCGATCTCGCCGATGACGCGCCGCTCGCCCTGCTCTACAGCGGCGGGACGACCGGGGCGGCGAAGGGCGTGCTGGTCAGCCATCGCGCGCGGCTCGTCACCGCCGAGATCGCGGCTGGGGGCCTCGGCCTCGAAGCCACGGACCGGGTGCTGGTCTCGACGCCGCTGTTCCATACGGCGGCCCTCTTCTGCTGGCTTGCACCGGCCTGGCTGCAGGGCGCGACCGTGGTGGTCGGCGACAAATGGTCGGCCGCGGGCTTCATCGATTTGGTCGAGCGGGAACGGGTCACCGCCGCCTTTCTGGTGCCGACCCAGATCGGTGACCTGCTAGCGGCCCCGGAACTCGATGCTGGCCGTCTCGCCTCGCTGCGCCTTGTCTGCCATGCCGGCGCGCCAATGCCGCCCGACCGGGCCGACCGGCTGGCGCGCCTGCTGCCTGAGGCCGATATCGCCGAACATTACGGCCTGTCCGAGACCGGTCTGCTCACCGTCCGCCGGCGCAGCGATCCGGCCGACCGGCCGGGAAGCGTCGGGCACCCACCCCCGCCGGTCGAGCTTGCCGTGCGCGGACCGGACGGGGCCTTCCTGCCGCCCGGCACGGTCGGTGAGATCGCGACGCGCGGGCCCCATCTCTTGAGCGGGCTCATCGGCGGCACGTCGATGGCGACGCTGTTTCCGTGGCATGACGGCTGGCTCGCGACCGGCGACCGCGGCCGGCTCGACACCGACGGCTCTTTGACGCTGCTCGCCCGCTCCAGGGACGTCATCGTCTCGGGTGCGGAGAACCTCTATCCGGGCGAGATCGAGGCGGTCCTGCTCAGCCATCCGGCACTCGCCGAATGCGCTGTGTTCGGCGTGCCGGACGAGCGGCTGGGCGAGGTCCCCGTCGCCCAGGTCGTGCTGCGCCCCGGCATGGCCGCGACCGAGACCGAGCTCATCGACCACGTCCTGTCGCTGCTGCCGCGCCACAAACGGCCGCGCCGCATCATCTTCGCCCCGGCCCTGCCCCGCTCCGCCGTCGGCAAGGTGCTGAAGGCGCAGCTCGCGGCCGCGTTCTCGGCCGCGAGGAGCCACGCCTAAGTCGCGGCCAGCAGGGCCGGCGCCGGCACGCGCGTCGCCCGGGCGACAAGGCGCATCAGGCCAGGCACCAGATGCGCCGCGAGCAGCAGACCGCCCTGGGCGCGCGGATCGACGAGCAGCCGCGACAGCATCGTGGCACGCCCGACCTGTGCGCCGAGCTCCGCCGCCAATTGCGTCTGGAAGGCGGCGGCCGATCGGCCGGCCAGCAGATGGTCGGCAGCGAGCCGGGCGCTGTGCAGCGCCATCGACAGGCCGTCGCCGGAGAAGGATGGAATGACCGCGGCCTGGTCGCCGATCCGCCAAAGGTCGGGGCGATCCGCTGACGATGAAACGAAACCGTAGGGGATGGCCGCGACGGTAAGCGGCCGCGCCTGGATCGCGGTCGCACAAGCTAGCCGGCGGCCGAACAGTGGCACCGCCCGGGTGACATGCGCCAACACTGCGGCCCAGGTCCCGCCGAGTGCCGCAAGGCGCGCGCGGCGCACCACCAGGCAGAGATTGGCGAGCCCGTGCTCGATCGGCTCCAGCCCGGCATAGCCGTCGGCGAAGAGCGCCAGCTCGACGTGGCCGGCGAGCGCGCGCGCCTCGTCCGGCGCCAGGCGGAAATGGCTCTTGAAGCCGACGAGATCGTTCTGCCGGCCGGGCGCGCGCGGATGGCCGCGCAGGTCGTGCTTGCCGGTCGCGAGCACCGCCTGGCGCGCCGCAAGCGCCGTGCCGTCGTCGAGCCGGGCCGAGAAGCCGGTCGCGGTCGGCTCCAGCGCCAGCACCCGCCGGCCACGCCGTACCCGGACGCCTGCCGTCGCCGCCCGCGCCAGCAGCACCTCGTCCAGCACCCGGCGCGACAGGCTCATCGCCGCGAAAGGCAGTGCCACCGTGGCCGACAGCCGGCGACCGGCAAGGCGCAGGCGGCCGATCGGCACCGCGCCCAGCGCTGCGGGCTCGATGCCGAGCGCCGCCAGATAGGCGATCGCCTCATGCGAGACGAACTCGCCGCACACCTTGTCGTGCGGGCCCGACGTGCGCTCGACCAGCGTCACCCGTCGGCCGGCGAGTGCCAGCGGGATCGCAAGTGCCGCGCCCGCGGGACCGCCGCCGACCACGAGCAGATCGTCGGTCATCGCGCCCTGCCGACACACAGGCGGAACGGCACGTGCCAGCTGATTTCGGCGGCGCCCTCGGGCACATCCGCGCGGGCGAGCAGCCGCTGCCAGTCCGCGCGCACGAAGGCACGGGTGATCGAGACCGGGCCGTCGTGGCGGACGAACCGGTGCCAGCCGGCGAGCCGGGACCAGTGGCGGAACACGTGATAGGGCAAGGGATGGCGGTGCAGGTCGTTGACGAACCAGCCGAGCCGGGCCGTCGCTTCCATCCAGTTGAGGAAGCGGACGACCTGGTCGTCGTTCAGGTGATGAGTGAAGAGGCTGCTCACGACCAGGTCGATTGGCTTGTCCGGGCGATAGTCGAACAGGTCGGTCGTGATCCAGCGGATCGGCCGGCCCGCCGCCGTCGCCTTTGCCGCCGCCGCGCGCGACCAGGGATTGAGGTCGACGCCGGTCAGCGTGACCGCGACG
The DNA here is from genome assembly GCF_014643535.1 of Aliidongia dinghuensis. Classification (NCBI taxonomy): domain Bacteria; kingdom Pseudomonadati; phylum Pseudomonadota; class Alphaproteobacteria; order Rhodospirillales; family Dongiaceae; genus Aliidongia; species Aliidongia dinghuensis. The sequence continues at coordinate 66,555 of NZ_BMJQ01000016.1, forward strand.
CCGCGCCGCTCGGCCCAGCGGTCGATCTGGCGCAGCATGTCGCCATAGCCCGAGCCGACGTCGACGATGCTGAGCGGCCCCGCCGGCGGGTGCCGCCGCACCAGCCGGTCGAGCCAGGCGAGCGTCGGCCGGTAGGCGAGCGTCAGGCGGTTGACGCGCGCGAGATCGACGAGGCAGGCCTCGAACTCGGCGACGCCGCAATCCTCCGTGTCCATGAGTTCGGGCGTCGAGGCGCGTCGCGCGAAGTCGAGCGCTCCTGGCATGGCGACGCTCATGCCGCGTGGAACAGCATGGTCTCGGCCGTGAGGCCGGGCCCGAAGCTCATGGCGGCGCCGCGCTGCCCGGGCTCGGCCGCCGCCATCAGGCGTTCCAGCACGAACATGATCGTGGCCGACGACATGTTGCCGAAATCCGCCAGCACCCGCCGCGAGGCGCCGAGCGCCTCCGCAGGCAGATCGAACGCGCCCTGGACCGCATCCAGCACCGAGCGGCCGCCTGGGTGGACCGCCCAGAGATCGATGTCGGACACCGCAGCGCCGTCCAGGATCTCGGCCGCGACCGGCTTCAGGCCGTGCGAGATGGCCCCCGGCACCTGGCCCGACAGGCGCATGTCGAAGCCCTGGTCACCGACGTTCCAGGTGATGAGGTCGGCGCTCTCCGGCACCAGGACCGTGCGGAACCGGTCGAGCGTCAGGCCTTTGGGCTCGGCCGTGACCCAGGCGGCTGCACAACCGTCGGCAAACACCAGGAACGAGAGGATCTGCTCGAGATCCGACGTCTCCTGCAGGTGCAGCGTGCAGAGTTCCAGGTTGACGATGAGCACGCGCGCCTCGGCGTCGGACCGGACGATATGCCGGGCGAGCTTCAGCGCATTGAAGGCGGCGTAGCAGCCCATGAATCCCACCATGGTCCGCTCGACCGCGGGCGGGATGCCGAGGGCGGCTGCGAGCTCGAGATCGAGCCCCGGCGCATAAAGGCCGGTGCAGGAGGTCACGATCAGGTGGCTCGCCCGCGCCACCTCGGGGCCGAGGCCCAGCCGATCGACCGTGCGGAGCGCCAGCGGCAACGCTTCCGCCTGGTAGCGCTGCATGCGCACCGACGTCGAGGGAAAGGCACCCCGATGGAAGAAGCCCTGCGCGTCGACCGACGGGCCGGACGGATCTTCGGCCGGCGCCAGGACGGAGTAGCGGCGATGGATCTCGGCGCGATCGACCATGCGGCGGAAGAGCTTCGCATGCCGCGGATCGGCCAGGAGCGTGTCGGCGAAGCGCACGAACGCGCCATGGACCTCGTTCGGCGGCACCGCCGAGGCGACGTGATTGAGATAGGCCCGTCCTTGCGTACTCGTCACCATTGCACCACCTGTCCTGTGCCCGCCCCACATTTCGTTCCAGCGGACTGTTCGATCATCTTGTCCCCGATCGTCTCGAGGCGCGACCCCGAGAGATCAGGATGCCCGGCCCGTTTCGTTACGAAGGTAACGAGCCGTGAATTTTCTCGTCGTAGAAGGGAACGGGCGCTCCGCGATCGGCGTGCGCCTGGACAAGGTCAGAGACTCGCTGTAAGCGACAATTATTCCGCGGAGTCGTAACACGCATGTCAGCCGACGAGTCGCAGCAAAACCGTCCGTCGCAGGAACGCAGCACTCATTTCAGGTTCGAGCATTCCGTGTTCCGGACGCCCGACCCACGCTTCATCATTGCGAGCGACGGCGAACCGTCGCTGGTGGTCGAGCTCGCCGATCTCGCGGCCGTCATCCCGATCAAGTCGCTGCGCCAGGAGTTCGAGCTCGACAAGGGCCCCGACGGCGCGATGCTCGACAAGGTCGCGGCGGGCTTGAAGTTCGTCAAAACCATCCGCCCGGGTGATTCGATCCCGCGCGAGATCCTCGACGGCACCGCCTCCTGGGCGGTCGACGACCGGCACCTCGAGATCGCCAAGGGGCGCATCACGCTGCAGATCTCGTCGTGGCTCACCGGTGCCGAAACGGTCATCGTCGACCAGGAGGCGCTGATGCAGCTGGCGGAAGACCCGGCGGTCAAGCAGCGCGTCAACAACGCCTTCTCCGACATCGCGCTCAAGCTGGACCTGCCGCCCGATCGCAAGGAGGAGGTCGTCGACCGTATCGACCAGCTGGCGCGTGAGCTCTCGTACATCGAGGCGCTGCGCGAGCGCTTCGGCACGATCAAGGCGATCGGCGAGACGGTAGCGGCGTTCCAGAAGATCTATCGGCGCGATCGCACGGTCATCGAGGACCTGAGCCGGATCACCAACCTGATGCGCCGGCCGTTCACCGAGCTTCAGAGCATCTTCGACCAAGTCGACGGCATGTCGGGCGAGATCATCAGCCTGTTGCGCAACATCACGCGCCAGATCGAATTCATCCGCGAGAGCCGCGACGAGCTGCATCAGCGCATGATGCTGTGGGACGACATCATCGTTAAGTTCCAAACGGTGCAGGTCGACCGCACGCCGGAGAACGAGGCGCTGATGAAGGAGCTCTACCGGTTCCTCGCGCGCAACTTCATCGTCGAGAAGCCCTGGGAACTGGTGAGCGCCGCGTTCGCCCGCCAGGGCGACAAGGGTTCAGGCGAGAAGAGCTAGGCCGCCCGTTCGGAACAGCCTGTTCAGAACAGATCGTCGATGGCGCTCTGGTCCAGGATGCCGTCGATGCCGTGGATGATGGCGGAGCCGGTGTCGACCATCTGCTGCAGCATCATCGAATAGTTCATCGCCTGCTCGGCCAGCAGCGGCACGTCACCCTGTTCGCGCAGGTCGGCGAGCACAAGCTTCGCCTCCTCGACCGTGTCGTGCATGCGCTGGATCGTGCGTTCGAAATGCTCGCGCGCCGACGGCGGCGCATGGGGATAGGCCTCGATCGCAAGCGGCGCGAAGGCGAGCCCGCTCTCGGCGAAATGCTGCTCGTAGGTCTTGAATTTCCAGGCGATCACCTCATCCAACATATCGGGCATATCGCCCAACATGCCGAGCAGCATGATCACTTCGTTGAAAAGGTTGAAATAATCGGTCGACAACAGGGTGCCCGCGTCGATCGTCGTCCCCTTCACCCGTTCGCGGTACAGCTCCAGCATCGCCCAGCCTTCGTTCAAAGCTCTTCCGCCTCCGTGCGGTGCACCGAACGGAGCCGTCCCGTTTCCCGCCGACAGGCAATCCGCATTGCCGTTCGCAGGCAGCACCCTATCAAACGACCGCAATCGTCTGTTTAAACTATTAATTTCGACCCACTCCCCAAAGAATATTTTTTGACGCCGCTTGATCGGCCACAAGCGGGAAGCGGGGATTAACCAAAAATTTTGACAAAACCCCGAACTTCCTTTTTCCGTAAACAATTATTGAAGGTTCTGTCCTCAGGATACGGCGTCATGGATCCGGCACGCATCTCCAATCCTGCCCCTTTGCCGAACGGTCGCCCGGATACCGTCGGCCTGACGCGCTCGGCTGGCCCTGCGCGCGCAGACGCTTGCGCGCCATGATCAGCGAGGGCGCCTCGACCGGCTGGCTCGGCGGGAGCTGGCTGTCCGGCCAGGCCGTGCGCACGCGCGCCGCCGTGCTGGCGGGCGGCGGCATCGCGAGCCGGTTGACCTTCGCCATCATCCTGTTCTCGATGCTGGTCACGTTCCTCACGACCGCGACGCAGCTGTTCATCGAATATAACCAGGACCTCCGAGGCATCCGCGAGCGATTCGCCGAAATCCGCACCTCGCAATTGCCGATCCTGACCAACAGCGTGTGGATCCTCGATGACGCGCTGATCCGCACGCAGCTCGACGGACTGGCCCGCCTGCCCGACATCGAGCGGCTGGCGGTCGAGGTCAACGGCAAGGTCAAATGGTCGTCCGGCTCGACCCGCGCCCGCTATCCGCTGTCGGATCGCGTGCCGCTCGTCCAGCAGAACCGCGACAAGGCGGTCGAGATCGGCGTGCTCGAGGTGACGGCGAGCCTCGACAACGTCTATCGGCGGCTCGTCGACAAGGCGCTCTCGGCGCTGCTCGAGAACGCGATCAAGACGGCAGCGATCGCCGGCTTCGCGCTCGTGCTGTTCCAGCTGACCGTGACCCGGCACCTGCACCGCATGGCCGAATATGCCCAGCGGCTCGACATCGCCGACGACCATACGCCCGACCTGCAGCTCGAGCGCAGGCGGCGCCGGCGCGACGACGTGCTGGACCAGCTCGTCCGCTCCATCAACACCATGCGCACCAACCTCTCGGCCGCCTATGCCACGTCCAAGCGCGACGAGGAGCGTATCCGGCGCGAAAACCTGCATCTGGCCGACCTCCTGCGCGACGACACGCTCCGGGGCGTGCAGGTCATCGACGTGTTCCAGACCGTGACCGAGACGCTCGTGATCGGTCTCGACGTCTCGCGCGCCGGCGCGTGGCGGGTTGACGAGGCGAGCGGCGCCATGCATTGCCTCGACTGTTTCGAGCCCGATGGCCTGCGCCATACGACCGGCCGCAGCTGGGCGCTCGCCGAGATCCCGGAATATCTGTCGATCCTCTACCGCGACAAGGTCGTCGCCATTGGCGACATCTGGACCGACCCACGCAGCCGCGAGCTGCTGATCGGCCACGACATGGCCCCGCCCTACCGCTCGTCGATCGATGTAGCGCTGCAGATCGACGGCAAGCTCGGCGGCATCCTGTCGGTCCAGCACCAGGGCGACAAGCGCGAGTGGACGGCCGACGAGATCGGCTTCGTCGGTGCCGTCGCCGCCGTCGCCTCGGCCGCGATCGAGGCGCGCGACAAGCGCATCGCCCAGCACGAGCTGTCGCAGTACAAGGACCATCTGGAAGAGATCATCGCGACGCGCACGGCCGAACTCACCGACGCCAACGTCGAGCTCAACCGCACGCTCGAAGTGCTGCAGTCGACCCAGGCCGAGCTGGTCGAGCGCGAGAAGTTCGCCTCGCTCGGCACGGTGGTCGCCGGCGTCGCGCATGAGGTCAACACGCCGATCGGCGTCGGCGTCACGGCGGCGAGCGCGCTCAAGGTCGCGACCGTCCGCCTGCAGCGCAAGGTCGAGGCCGGCGAGCTCAAGAAATCCGACCTCCTGGGCTATGTCGAGGTGGCGGCCCGCTCCGCCGACATCCTCGAGGCCAACCTCGGCCGGGCGGCGGAGCTCGTGCGCTCGTTCAAGCAGGTCGCGGTCGACCAGTCGAGCGAGGCGATCCGCGTGGTCGAGCTCGGCCAATATATCCACGACGTGATGACGAGCCTCAGGCCGGAACTGCGCAAGGCGGGGCACGGCGTCAGCGTCGAGGCGCCGAACCGGGTCGAGCTCGAGACGACGCCATCGGCGATCTGGCAGATCATCAGCAACCTCGTGATGAACTCGATCCTGCACGGCTTCGAGCCGGGGCAGCACGGCCATCTCTCGATCTCGGTCAACAGGTCGAAGGATGCCGCGGTCGTGGTCTATCGCGACAACGGTATCGGCATGAGCCCCGAGGTGCGCCGGCGCATCTTCGAGCCGTTCTTCACGACCAAGCGCGGCCAAGGCGGTAGCGGACTGGGGCTCAGTATCGTTTATAACCTCGTGACGAAAACCTTGGGCGGGACGATCCTGTGCACGAGCGCGCCGGACGTCGGCACCGAATTCATGATTACGATCCCGATCAGGATCGCGGAACGGGGTGAGGTATGAGCGACGACGAACTCGCCTTTATCGACGAGGACGTTAACTTCGCTGGCGATGTGGACGCGTCGGCCTGGAAGGTGATCGTTGCCGACGACGAGCCCAATGTGCACGACGTGACGCAGCTCGCCCTTGTCGATTTTCACTTCGACGGACGGCCCTTGAGCTTCATTCATGCGCATTCGGCGGCGGACGCGTTCGATGCCGCCAAGGCCCATCCGGATACCGCCGTGCTGCTCCTGGACGTGGTCATGGAGTCCGAGCACGCCGGCCTCGAGCTCGTGCGCCGCATCCGCGAGGAGCTCGGCAATTCGACGATGCGCATCGTGCTGCGCACCGGCCAGCCCGGTGCCGCACCCGAGACGGACGTCATCGCGCGCTACGACATCAACGACTACAAGGAAAAGACCGAGCTCACCGCCGGCAAGCTCACGACGCTGATGTACGCCTGCCTGCGCGGCTATCGCGACATCATGACGATCGAGCGCAACAAGCAGGGGCTGGAGCGCATCATCGACGCCTCGCGGCGGATCTTCCGGCTGCAGTCGCTCGACGAGTTCACCGCCGCGGTGCTGGACGAGCTGGGCGCCCTGCTCTCGGTCCACGGCCACGAGCCTTCGGGCGGCATCGAAGCCTTGACCGCGACCGGACCGGTCGGCGGCCTCACCGTGCTCGCCGGCACGCGGCATTTCGAACATCTGCGCGGCCAACCGCTCGCGGAGGCGCTCTCGCCCGAGACGGCGGAGCGCATCAACGCCTGCCACAAGGCAGCCTACAACGCCCATTTCGGCAATGAATACGTCGGCGTGTTCAAGGCCCGCGCCGGCCACGACAAGATCCTGTACCTGCGCGGCTATCAGCCCCGCACCGAGCTCGACGGCCATCAGCTCGACATCTTCGCGCGCAACGTCGGCGTCTCGTTCGAGAACATCCAGCTCAAGGAGGCGATCGAGGACGCCCAGCGCGAGATCATCTACCGCCTGGGCGGCGTGGTCGAGACGCGCTCCAAGGAGACGGCGAACCATGTCCGCCGCGTCGCCAAGATCTCGCGCCTCCTGGCACGCGCCGCCGGCATGACCGAGCGCGAGGCGCTGATCTTCGAATACGCCTCGCCGATGCACGACATCGGCAAGGTCGGCATCCCGGACGCGATCCTGAACAAGCCTGGCAAGCTCACGGCCGAGGAGTGGGAGATCATGAAGACTCACGCCTACCTCGGCTACGACATCCTCAAAGGCTCCGACCACGAGATCCTGCAGACCGCGGCGATCATCGCGCTCGAGCATCACGAGAAATGGGACGGCAGCGGCTATCCGTTCAACAAGCGCGGGCACGAGATCAGCTTGCACGGCCGCATCACCGCCGTCGCCGACGTGTTCGACGCGCTCGCAAGCGAGCGCTGCTACAAGGCGGCCTGGCCGATGGACAAGGTGCTGACGCTCTTCCGCGGGGAACAGGGGAAGCATTTCGACCCGCACCTGGTCGACCTCATGTTCGCCGCCCTCGACGACGTCGTCGCCATCCGCGACGCGTACCGGGACTGACGACCGGACGCGTACCGGGGGCGCCCTCAGCCCAGATGCTCGGCGATCGCCCGCGTCAGATCCGCGCGCGGGCGGCCATGGCGCTCGATCACACCGACGTGCCGGACGAACTCCTCGCCGTCGAACGGGACGACCCGGAGCCGCAGATCGCGCTGCCAGTCAGCCCCCTTGAGGAGCGGCACGAGCGTCACGCCGACATCCTGGCGCACCAGTTCGACGATCGTCTCGATCGAGTTCAGGTCGAGGAATTCCTTGACCGCGATGCCGCGCGCGGCCAGCGCCCGATCGATCAATTCCCCGGTCGGGGTCGAACGGTCGAAGCGCAGGAACGGCGCCTCGGCCAGCAGTGCCTCCGCCTGGCGGCCACCGGCGGCGCGCCCCGCCAGAACGACCAGCGGCTCGACATGGAGCGGCGTCCAGTCGAGGCGCGCCGCCGCCCGACCGCCGAGCTCGACCACGATTGCCGCATCGAGCCGGCCGTCGATCACCTGGTCGGCAAGCTCGCCGGACTTGCCGGTAACGAGCCGGACGTCGAGCCGCGGATGGGAGCGCTTCAGGACGGTCACCACGCGCGCGAGGCCACCCATGGCCGAGACTACGGCGCCGACCGCGACCTCGCCCGTCAGCCCGACCTCGCCGACGAAACCCGCGCGGATCTCGTCATAGAGGCCGAGTAGCCGTTCCGCCTCCGGCCGCAGCTGCCGGCCGCGGCCGTTCAGTGCCAGGCCGCGCCCGCTGCGATCGAACAGCGCACCGCCGAACTCCTGCTCGAGCGCCCGCATCTGCAGGCTGACGGCGGCCTGCGTCAGGCCCAGGCGGTCGGCCGCCGACGCCAGCGACCCGCTGTCGGCGACCATCAGGAAACTGCGGAGCAGGCGAAGGCTGGACATGACACTCAAGATATTCTTGAGAAAACGCAAAAGTCTTTTAAATTGTTTTTGCGAGCCCGCGGCCGATAATCGCCCGGTTCCTTGTCTGGAGAGCCGCTCGATGTCGCCGGATTCCGCACCGTTCAATTGGCACAATCCCTACCCGACCCTGCGCATGCCGGTCCTGGCGCGCAACGTGGTTGCGACTTCGCAGCCGCTCGCGGCGCAAGCCGGCCTGCGCATGCTGTGGAAGGGCGGCAATGCGGTCGACGCGGCAATCGCCGCCGCGGCCACGCTCATGATCGTCGAGCCGGTGTCGAACGGGCTCGGCAGCGACTGTTTCGCCATCCTGTGGGACGGCAAGGAACTGGTCGGCCTCAATTCCTCGGGTGTGGCGCCGGCGGCCTGGAGCCCGGCGTATTTCGCCGCGAAGTACGGCACGGACGGCAATGGTCTGGCCCAGCGGCCGATCCGCGGCTGGGACGCAGTGACCGTGCCTGGCGCCATCGCCGGCTGGGAGGTGCTGCACCGGCGCTTCGGCAAGCTGCCGTTCGCCGACCTTCTGGAGCCCGCGATCGAAGTGGCCGAGCGCGGCCATTCGGTGGCGCCGATCGTCGCCCATAAATGGGCGCTCGCGATCCCGCAGCTCGAAGACCAGCCGAGCTATGCGGAAGCCTTCATGCCGCATGGCCGCGCGCCCAAGGTCGGCGAGAAGTTCGTGTTCAAGGCCGCGGCCAAGACGCTGCGGCTCCTCGCCAAGGAAGGCCCGCGCAGCTATTACGAGGGCGAGATCGCCGAAGCGATCGCCGCCTACAGCCGGGCCTGCGGCGGCGCCATGACGCTCGACGACCTGCGCCAGTACAAGCCTGACTGGGTCAAGCCGATCTCCAAGCGCTACCGCGGCTACGACGTGCACGAGATCCCGCCGAACGGCCAGGGCATCGCGGCCCTCATCGCGCTCGGCATCCTCGACAAGTTCGATCTCGCGAGCCTGCCGGTCGACGGCGTCGACTCCCAGCATCTGCAGATCGAGGCGATGAAGCTCGCCTTCGCCGATATCTATCGCTATGTCGCCGACCCGCGGTCGATGGAGGTGACGCCGGCCGAGATGCTCGACGATGGCTATCTCGCCGAGCGCGCAAAGCTCATCGACATGGGCCGGGCCAAGGATCCGGGCTTCGGCATGCCGAAGTCGGGCGGCACGATCTATCTGACGGCCGCCGACGAGAGCGGCATGATGATCTCGTTCATCCAGTCGAACTACATGGGCTTCGGCTCCGGCGTGGTCGTGCCGGGCTATGGCATCAGCCTGCAGAACCGCGGCGTCGGCTTCTCGATGGATCCGAAGTCGCCCAACGTGGTCGCCGGCGGCAAGCGGCCGTTCCACACCATCATCCCGGCGTTCCTGACCAGAGACGGCGCCCCAGTCATGAGCTTCGGCGTCATGGGCGGCGACATGCAGCCGCAGGGCCATCTGCAGACGGTGGCCCGCATGCTCGATTACCAGCAGCAGCCGCAGGCAGCGTGCGATGCGCCGCGCTGGAAGGTCAACCGCGACTTCACGCTCGACATCGAGGCGACGATGCGGCGCGACACGGTCGCAGGGCTCGAGGCGCGCGGCCATCGCCTGAAGTCGATCGACGATCCCTACATGGATTTCGGCTCGGGCCAGTTCATCTGGCGCCTCAGCGACGATCCCGACCACGGCTATGTCGCGGCGAGCGATAGCCGGCGCGACGGCCATGCCGCGGCGTTCTAAGGGAAATCGGCACAACCCTCAATTGTCGGTGAAGGTCGGGCGTCCTATAGTCGACGGAGCAAAAACCGACTGGAGCCGGAGCATGCGGCATCTCGCCCGACTTTCGCTGGTCCTCCTGACGCTTGCCGGCTGTGCCGCGGCACCGGCGGCGCAGTCGCCGCCCCCCTCGACGCCGGCGGCGTCGCAAGCCTCGACGCTCCGGCCGGATCTTGCCCAGCAATGGCGCGATCCGTCCGGCAACATCCGCTGGCCGGCCCACGACGGGTTTGCGGCGACGCCGGTGCTGATGGTGCTGCCGCCCGGTCTGCTGATCGACCGGTTCGGCAGCGACTACGGCCGCTTCTTCAGCCCGAAGGGGGCGAGCTTCGCCGCGCGCGCCCTGCCCTATGTCTGCGCGTCGCTCGTCTATCGCGTCTACAAGCTCGACCAGCCGCTCATCGCCTGGACCGGCGCCGCGGCCCCCTGGTTCGACCAGCCCGGCGGCGCCACCCAGATCGAGACCGACGCGACCGCGGCGCAACTGCTGGCCGATCGCGTCATCGAGCCGGTCGCGGCACCAGACGCAAACCCGTGCGGGAAATAGCCGATCACCATCAAGCCTTACCCGCGATAGCGCAGCGCGTCGACCAATGCCGTGAATGCCGGCGGCGACTGGCGCCGGCTCGGATAGTAGAGGTGATAGCCGGCGAAGGGCTCGCACCAGTCGCCAAGCACCCGGACGAGCCGACCGTCGGCGAGGTAGGGCTCGACCTGTGCCTCGGACAGGTAGGTGAGACCGAAGCCGGCCAGTGCCGCCGTCAGCATCAGGGAGGCGGTGTTGAACACCAGCTGGCCTTCGACCCGCACCCTGAGTTCGCGCCCGGCCTTCTCGAACTCCCAGGCGTAGAGGCCGCCGTGGGTCGGCAGGCGCAGATTGATGCAGTCGTGGGCCGTGAGGTCCTGCGGCACCTCCGGCGGCGGGCGCCGTGCGAAATAGCCGGGCGCCCCCACGACCGCCATGCGCATGTCCGGCGCGATGGGCACGGCGATCATGCCCTTGGCCACGTTGCCGCCGGGCCGCACGCCCGCGTCATAACCTTCGGCGACGATGTCGGTGAACCCGTAGTCGACGGTGATTTCGACTTTGACGTCCGGGTAGTTCGGCAGGAACCGCTCGAGCACCGGCCAGAGCACCGTAACGGCCGCATTCTCGGTGGCGGTGATGCGGACGGTCCCGGCCGGCTTCTCGCGAAACGCGCTCAAGGCGGCCAGTTCCGTCTTGATCTCGTCGAAGTGCGGGCCCACGGTTCGGCACAAGCGCTCGCCCGCCTCGGTCGGCGTGACGCTGCGGGTCGTGCGGGTCAGCAGCCGAATCCCCAGCCGCTCCTCGAGGCCGCGCACCGTCTGGCTCAACGCCGACTGGGACACGCCGAGCTTCGCCGCCGCCCGGGTGAAGCTCCGCTCCTCAGCCACCGCGAGGAAGGCGCCCAGATCAGAGAAACTGTCCGCAGCCATTCATAAGCAACCCTTATGAGTTCATACGGATAATATCCCCTTATCGCTTACTGGCGAACACCCTAGATTCCGGGTCGATGAAATCCCCGGACAGAGTTGGAGGAATGACATGGAGATCAAACGAAGCGGCTCGCAGCCGTCCGGCAAGGGACCGGCGGATTGGTTCACCGGCACGGTGCGCATCGACCCGCTATTCAGCGCGCCGGAGCCGGCTCGCGTTGCGAGCGCGCTCGTGACGTTCGAGCCCGGTGCACGCACGGCTTGGCACACGCATCCGCTGGGCCAGACGCTGATCGTGACCGCCGGCTGCGGCTGGGTGCAGCGCGACGGCGGGCCGATCGAGGAAATCCGGCCGGGCGACGTGGTCTGGTTCGAGCCGGGCGAGAAGCATTGGCATGGCGCGACACCCACGACGGCCATGAGCCATATCGCCATCCAGGAGAAGTTCAACGGCTCCCCGGTCGACTGGCTGGAGCCGGTGAGCGACACGCAATACCGGCGCGCCGACCAGCCATAATGCCCCACGTCATCATCAAGCTCGCCGCCGGGCGATCCGAGCAGCAAAAGGCCCGGATCGCTGAGGAAGTCACCAGAGCCATCATGGCCGGTGTGGAATGCGCGGAGCGTGCCGTCTCGGTCTGCATCGAAGACGTGGCACCTGAGGAATGGGTGGAGAAGGTCTACAAGCCGGACATCCAGGCCAAGCAGGATAGCCTCTACAAGAAGCCGGGCTACGACCCGCTCTGACCCCGCCCTAACAAGGAATCGGCCGTACCGTGTCCGCCACCACCCAGGCGCCGGCTTCCGCCTCCGTCGTAGCGGCATTGCTGCCGATCCTGGTGACGGTCCTGGCCGCCTTCCTCGTCATCGGGCTCGCCATGCCCGTGCTGCCGCTGCATGTGCACCAGGGACTGGGCCTCGGCACGTTCGTCGTCGGCCTCGTCGCCGGCAGCCAGTTCGCGGCATCACTCGTCTCGCGGATCTGGTCCGGCCACTACGCCGACAGCCGGGGCGCCAAGCGCGCCGTCATCGTCGGCCTCGTGATGGCGACCGTGGCGGGCCTGCTCTACCTCCTGTCGCTCCGGTTCGTCGGCACGCCCGTCCTGTCGGTCGCGATCCTGCTTGTCGGCCGGGCCGTGCTCGGCGCGGCGGAGAGCTTCATCGTCACCGGCGCACTCAGTTGGGGGCTGGCGCTCGTCGATGCGCGGAACGCCGGCAAGGTCATGGCCTGGGTCGGCACCGCCATGTACGCCGCCTTCGCCGGCGGCGCACCGATCGGCTCCGCGCTCTACGCGGTCGATGGCTTCGCCGCGATCGCGCTCGCCACGACCGTGGTGCCGCTCGCGACCTTGCTGCTGATCATGCCGCTTCGTCCCCTAGCGCCCTCGCATCGCAACCGGCCGAAGCTCCTCAAGGTCGCGGGCGCCGTCTGGGTGCCGGGGCTGGGGCTCGCATTCAGCAGCATCGGCTTCGGCGCGATCACCGCGTTCATCTCCCTGCTGTTCGCCGACCGCGGCTGGGGTCCCGCCTGGCTCGCCTTCACGGCGTTCGCCGGCGCCTTCATGGTGACGCGCCTCATCTTCGGCCACCTGCCCGACCGGCTTGGCGGCGCCAAGGTGGCGTTGGTGAGCGTGCTGCTGGAGGCGGCCGGCCAGGCGCTCATCTGGCTGGCCTCCGGGCCGGTTCTGGCCCTCGGCGGCGCCGTGCTGACCGGCCTCGGCTATTCGCTGGTCTATCCGGGCTTGGGCGTCGAGGCGGTCCGGCGGGCACCACCGGAAAGCCGCGGTCTCGCCATGGGCGCCTATACCGCGTTCCTCGACCTGGCACTGGGGCTCGCCAGCCCTGCGCTCGGGCTGATCGCGAGCGGGGCCGGCCTCGGCACGGTGTTTCTCGTGAGTGCGCTCACGGTGCTCTGCTCTGCCGTGGTCGCGGTCCGGCTTCTCGGGATGGTTGACCGAACCGGTTGATCCGAGTGGCGTGGAATGATCGTGACCATCGCGCGTTAGCCGCATGCGGGCAGCCAGATACCGTCAAGGCAGCGGAACAAAAACCATAATGAACGTAGGAAGGAATGGCATGGCACGGGCGCGCGATATCCTGCCGCTGCTGAGCGCGCTCGCCTTCCTGTCGGCTTGTTCCACCTTTGGGCCGGTTGGCGGCGAAAAGCCGGTCTTCAGCCAGGTCGGCCTCGCGTCCTGGTACGGCCGCCATCACCAGGGGCATCGGACCGCGAGCGGCGAGCGGTTCGACATGCGTGAGCTGACCGCGGCCCACAGGACGCTCGCCTTCGACACGGTCGTGCGCGTCACCCGTCTCGACACCGGACGGACGGTAACCGTCCGGATCAACGATCGCGGACCGTTCGAGCGCGGCCGCGTGATTGACCTGTCGGCTGCGGCGGCCCGCACGCTCGGCATCGCCGAGGAGGGCGAAGCCGAGGTCCGGATCGAGGAATTCCCCTCCGATCAGCCCCGCGGCGCAGGGCAGGAAGTCGCGGCCGAGTGACGTGGCCGAGTGACATGGCCGAGTGACATGGCTTTACAACCGCCGGCACTTCCCCTAGCCTCCAGCCCATGAATTCGTTCGCTGCCCCGAAGAGCACTACCAAACCGACGACCCGCCTTGGCGGACCGCCGGTCTTCGTCCTGCGCTAGCGAACAGCAGCATCACGCGAACACCAGGCCCCGCCGGCGACGACGGGGCCTTTTTCGTGACCGGCAGGAATGCCTCCCCGCGCGTCGTCTTCCCCCGAAAGACCGCCCCAGGAGACATGCCATGCACGCCCACGACCACCGCGCCCTCGGCAACCGGCTCGAGCTCTTCCACCAGCAGCAGGAAGGGCCGGGCATGGTGTTCTGGCACCCACGCGGCGTCGCCCTCTGGCGCGTCGTCGAGGACCATATCCGCGAGCGAATGCGTCGCGCCGGCTATCGCGAGGTGCGCACGCCACAGATCCTGGCCCGCTCGCTCTGGGAGGAAAGCGGCCATTGGGAGAAGTACGGCGAGGCCATGTTCGCGCTCGAGGCGGAGGGCCGGCCGCTCGCGGTGAAGCCGATGAGCTGCCCGTGCCACATCCAGATTTTCAACAAGCGCATCCGCTCGTTCCGCGACCTGCCGATGCGCTATTTCGAGTTCGGCGCCGTGCATCGCAGCGAGCCGTCGGGCGCGCTCCATGGCCTGTTCCGGACGCGTGGCTTCGTGCAGGACGACGCGCATGTGTTCTGCCGCGAGGACCAGGTCGAGGCCGAGGTCCGGCGCTTCTGCGAGATCCAGACGGCGCTCTACCGGGACTTCGGCTTCAACGAGGTCGAGGTGCGCTTCTCGACGCGGCCGGACGAGCGCGTCGGCGCCGACGCGATCTGGGACCGGGCCGAGGCGGCGTTGGAAACGGCGGCGCGGGCGGCCGGGCTCGACCCGGTCGTCCAGCCCGGCCAGGGCGCCTTCTACGGCCCGAAGCTCGAGTTCCATCTGAAGGATCGGCTCGGCCGCTCCTGGCAATGCGGCACGGTGCAGCTCGACTTCGTGCTGCCCGACCGGCTCGACGCCGCCTATCACGACGCGGCGAACGGCGAGGTGCGCCCGGTCATCCTACACCATGCGGTGCTGGGCAGCCTCGAGCGCTTCATCGGCATCCTCCTGGAGCACCACGACGGCAACCTGCCGGCCTGGCTCGCGCCCGAGCAGGTGCTGGTCGCCTCGATCAACAAGGAGGCGGCACCCTATGCCCGCCGGCTGGAGCAGGCGCTCATCGACGCCGGCCTGCGCGTGGCGCTCGACGACGGCGGCGACACGCTGCCGCGCAAGATCGTCGACGCGCGCGAGCGTGGCATCCCGATGATCGCCATCATCGGCAAGCGCGAGCTGCGCGAGCGGCTCGTCTCGCTGCGCCATCGCGACGGCCGCCAGGAGGTGCTGCCGCTCGGCGAGGCAATCGACCACATCGCCGGGCTCGCGGCCGGGCCGTCCGCCCGAAAGCTCAGAACGTAAGGTTGCGGATGATGCGCCAGACGCCGTCCGGCTCGCGCCGCCAGACCGTGAGATAGGCACCGGCGCGCGTGCTGCGCTGGCCGGCCTGCTCGCTGTCGATCCGCGCGTGGCCCCATTCGTAGATAAGCGGGCCCTGCGCCGTGAGCCCATCCTCGATGAGTTCGCCGTCCAGGACGCGCGCCTTGGCGAAGCGGTCCTGATAGAGCCGCTCGATGGCGGCCCGGCCGACGAAGCTTTCGCCCGTCGCGGTCAGGAAGATGCCGTTGGCGGCATAGGGGACGGCCAGTTCCTTGGCGTCCTGCCGTTCCATCGCCGGCAGCCAATCCTTGTTGGCCTTGTCGATCATCGGCTTGGCCTCGGCGATCAGGTGGTCGGCGTCGGCCGGGCTCGCCGCCGCCGCAGTGCCGGCCGCCCAGGCGAAGCCCGACAACAGGCAGGCGAGCTTGACGAGGCTCGCCCTCACGCGTCCGTTCCGTCGCGACATTTCACGCCCCCATTTTTGGCGCCACCAAAATAGATTATGCCGGAGCACGCGTCTTTCGTCGCGCCAATTCGGCCGCTAGAACGACCGCCCGTCGTACTCGATCATCGCGACCGACGCGGGATCGACGCCGTCGAGGCAGCGGATGTTGATATAGACCTTCCGCCCCGGCCCCTCGACGGCATCCTCGCCAAATGGATAAATGCGGCAGGTCCGGCAGAAGCGATGCGCGATCGTCTGCTTGCCAAAGAGGTAGCGACCGATGTCGTTCGCCCAGGTCGTGACGCGGAGGTGCTCATGCGGCACCGCCCACAGCACTGCCGCCTTGCGGCTGGTGGTTGGCGGTCACGGTATTTCCTCGTCCAGGGCGGTTCATGCCCCAAGGACGCCGCAGCCCCGCCCGCCCCGACATCGGCCCCGCGAGATTTTTCTACATTAGCCTCAGTCTACATGAGACCTAGGCCCTTGAGGCTCGCATGGCCCGAGCGGCCGATCACCAGGTGGTCGTGCAGGTCGATGCCGAGCGTGGCGCAGGCGGCCTGGACCGCGCGGGTCATGTCGACGTCGGCGCGGGACGGCGTCGGGTCGCCCGAGGGATGGTTGTGCACCATGATGATGGCCGAGGCACCGAGCTCGAGCGCGCGCTTCACCACCTCGCGCGGATAGACCGGCGCGTGGTCGATCGTGCCGGTCTGCTGCACCTCGTCGGCGATGAGCGCGTTCTTGCGGTCGAGGAACAGCAGGCGGAACTGCTCGATCGGCGCCCGTGCCATGGCGGCCCGGCAATAATCGACGACCCGGTCCCAGGACGAGAGCACCGGCGCCGCGCGCACCTCGTGCTGCAGCACGCGCTCGACCCCGGCCTGGATCGCCTTCAGGGCCACGACCGAAGCCTCACCCATCTCGGGCACCGCCAGCAATGCCGGGATGTCGGCGCCGATCACGCCGGCGAAGCTGCCGAAGCGCGCGAGCAGCGCCTTGGCCAACGGCTTCGTGTCCTGGCGCGGCTTCGCCTGGAACAGGATTAGTTCGAGGAGTTCATAGTCGGGCAGTGCCGCCGGCCCGGCTTCGAGGAACCGGGCGCGCAAGCGCTGGCGATGGCCGAGATAGCCGGGCTTCGCCGCGCCCTCGTCCCCCTCGCCCCCCGCCTGGGCGTCGCCCATGTTTGGATCGTCAGGCCGAATAGGGCGGCTTGGTATAGCCGGCCGGCGACAGCGTGAAGATCTCGCAGCCCTCGGCCGTGACGCCGATCGTATGCTCGAACTGGGCCGACAAGGACTTGTCCTTGGTAACCGCGGTCCAGCCGTCGGCCAGCACCTTCACCTCGTAACGGCCGGCGTTGATCATCGGCTCGATCGTGAAGAACATGCCCTCCTTCAGGACCGGGCCTTCGTTCGGCCGGCCATAGTGCAGCACGCTCGGCGAGGCGTGGAACACGCGGCCGATGCCATGGCCGCAGAAGTCGCGCACGACCGAGAAACGCTGCGCCTCGGCGAAGCTCTGGATGGCATGGCCGATGGCGCCGAGGCGCGCGCCCGGCTTGACCGCGGCGATGCCCAGCATCATGGCCTCATAGGTGACGTCGACCAGCCGGCGCGCCTTCAGCGGCACCTTGTCGCCGACCAGGAACGTGCGGCTCGTGTCGCCATACCAGCCGTCGAGGATGACCGTGATGTCGATGTTGGCAATGTCGCCGTCCATGAGCTTGCGCTCGCCCGGAATGCCGTGGCAGACGACGTGGTTGATCGAGATGCAGGTCGCCTTCGGATAGCCGCGATAATTGAGCGGCGCCGGGATCGCCTTGTGATCGACGATGAATTCGTGACAGAGGCGATCGAGTTCGCCCGTGGAGACACCCGGCTTCACGAACGGCGTGATATAGTCCAGCACCTCGGCCGAGAGCTTGCCGGCCTTGCGCATCCAGGCGAAATCCTCGGGCGCATGCAGCTTGATGCGCGCTTCCTCGGCATAACTGCGGTCGCTGAGCGCCAGATCCGTCATCGTCATCCTTCAATTCCAAGGGCCTAGGCGACCCCATCACGCCCCACGCGAGGGCCCATCATGCCGCGTCGTGGCCGTCTAGGCCAGCAACTCCAATTTCCGTGCGATCCGGATGCCTTCGATCGTGACCCGGCAGCTGTAGACCAGCACCTCGACCCCGGCCGCGATCGCCACCTTGAGGCCGGCATGGTAGGTCGGATCGAAATCTTCGGCCGTCCGGAACCGGTCGCAATCGTCGCGCTGCACGACGAACAGCATTACGGCGCGAGCGCCGCCGGCCACCATGTCGGCCAGTTCCAGAAGATGCTTCGCCCCACGCTGGGTGACGCAGTCCGGAAATTCCGCAAGCCCGTCGCCGCGGCTCAGATGGACGTTCTTGACCTCAACATAGCAGGTGGGACGCCCTTCCGCCTCCAACAACAGATCGATACGCGAGTTGCGGCCGTAGCGTACCTCGCGCCGGAGCGAGCCGTAGCCGGCAAGCTCCGGGATGACCCCGGTCCGGATCGCCTCTTCGGCGAGCAGGTTCGGCCAGCTCGTGTTGATGCCGACGAGCCCGTCGCCGACCCGCACCAGCTGCCACGACCAGGCGAGCTTGCGCTTCGGGCCCGGCGCTGGTGACAGCCAGACCTCACCGCCCTCAGGGGCAACGCCCAGCATGGCGCCGGGATTGGCGCAATGGGCGACGACAAGCTCGCCGCTCTCGAGCAGCACGTCGGCGAGAAAGCGCTTGTAGCGGCGGACGAGCTGGCCTCGCACCAGCGGAGCGGGAAAATCCATGGCCGCCCCCGTGTAATGATTTCGTCCTCATGCCGCAAGCGCGGGACACAGCTCGTCCCTTGCAGCACCGCTGGACCTGGCCTAGCTTCTAGCAACCATGACCGAACCCGCCCCCGCCGCCGTCACCGCCTGTCTCGTGATCATCGGCAACGAGATCCTGTCGGGCCGGACCCAGGACATCAATCTCAACTACATCGCCCGCGGCTTGACCGAGGTCGGCGTTCAGCTCACCGAGGCGCGCGTCATCCCGGACGTGCGCGAGACCATCATCGCGACCATCAACGAGGTGCGGGCGAAATACGACTACGTCTTCACCACCGGCGGCATCGGCCCGACCCATGACGACATCACGGCCGAGTGCGTCGCCGCCGCGTTCGGCGTCGACCTGATCCTGCATCCGGAGGCGAAGCGCCGGCTCGAGGCGCACTATTCCGCGCGCGGCATCGAGTTCAACGAGGCGCGCCGGCGCATGGCCCATGTGCCGGACGGGGCCTCCCTCATCGACAATCCGGTCTCGACGGCGCCGGGCTTCCGCATCGGCAACGTCCATGTCATGGCCGGCGTGCCCAAGATCATGCAGGCGATGTTCGACGGCATCCGCCACGGCCTCAAGGGCGGGCCCAAGATGCTGTCGCGCACGATCACCTGCGGCCTGGCCGAGGGCACGGTCGCCCATGACCTGGGGCTGATCCAGGCGGACTATCCGGCGGTCGAGATCGGCTCCTACCCGTTCTGGACCGGCGGCGGCGGCTTCGGCGTCTCGCTCGTGCTGCGCAGCACCGACCCGGTGGCGCTGGCACACGCCGGCGAGGCGGTCATCGCCATGATCCGCGGCTTCGGCGGCGAACCCGTCGAACGCGAGCCCGAGATCAAGGAATAGCGCCGGTTGCCCGGCGTGCGGGCTGATGCTACTGCTCTCGCCCGAGCGAGGACGTGGTGGAACCGGTAGACACCTCAGACTTAAAATCTGACGCCTTCGGGCATGCGGGTTCGAGTCCCGCCGTCCTCACCAGCTAGTCCGCCGGCTCGATATCCGCGAGCGATCGGATCGCATCAGGCCGACCAATCTCGTGCCGAGCAGCGAGGGCGCCCTATCCAGCCGAAGCCTGGGTGCCGTCCTTCACGCGCTTGCACACCGTCTTCACATAGGTGTCGTCGCGGCCGGCGAAGGCGGAGGTGGCGAATTGCGCCTGACCCCCGATGCCGTTGCAGTCGAGCTCCGAGGTGGCGGGGCGCTGGACCAGATCGATCGCGGTGTCGGCATTGCAGGCGTCATGATCGACGCTGGCGGCGCAGACGAGAATCATCAGGACAAAATGCATCAGGCAATCCAAGCGGAAGTAGGGCCGAATGCGCTTCCGGCGATTGCCTCCCCCACAATGGATCCTCTGCCGAGATCCATGTCCTTATTGTGCATCGCACCATAAGGGACTGCAAGCGCCTATCGAACGAGTAGCTATGTCGAGGGGGCTGTGCCCGGCTCGCCCGACGCGCCCGGATCTTGCGCCCGGCGGCCCGTCTTCATAGCTATTTGAAAGGAGTATGGGTTCCGCCGCCGCGGCCTCAAGTTTCGCCCTGCCAGGATGAGAACATGGATATAGGCCCCATTTTCCGGTCGATCGTGGCCGTCCGATCCTCAGTCCCGGACGACGCCTTCACGGCGACGACGCTCGGCACCCGGCGCGAGGGCAGCGGTGTGGTCATCCGGGAAGACGGCCTGGTGCTGACGATCGGCTATCTGATCGCCGAGGCCGACGAGGTCTGGCTGACGCGTCACGATGGCCACGTCGTCCCGGCCTACGCTCTGGCCTATGACCAGGAGACCGGCTTCGGCCTGGTGCAGCCGCTGGGTGACCTCGGCCTGCCCGCGTTGCCGCTTGGCGACGCGACCGCTGCCAAGGTCGGCGACCCGGTCCTGCTGGCCGACGGCAGCGGCCGGTTCGTCCAGGCGAGCATCCTCGCCAAGCAGGAATTCGCCGGCTATTGGGAATATCTGCTGGACGAGGCGATCTTCACCGCGCCGGCCCATCCCTGGTGGGGCGGCGCCGCGCTCATCGATGCGGGCGGCAGGCTCTTGGGCATCGGCTCGCTTCGCCTGGAAATGAGCGGGGACGGCGAGAGCGCGGATATCAATATGATCGTGCCCATCAACCTGCTGCCGCCCATTCTCGACGACATGGTCACGCGGGGTCAGGCGGACCGGACGCCGCGCCCCTGGCTCGGCATCTTTTCCGCCGAGAGCAGCGGCAAGGTCGTGGTCATGAGCGTCACCGACGGCGGACCGGCCGCGCGCGCCGGCTTGCGCCAAGGAGACATCATCTCGGACGTGCGGGACGGCCATGTCGACGGCCTCGCGGATTTCTACCGCAAGCTCTGGCAGAGCGGCCCCGCGGGCACGGAGGTCCCCATGCGGGTCGTGCGCGCCGGCCGCGAAACCTGGCTGCGCATCAAGTCGGCCGACCGCCGGAGCTTCCTCAAAAGGCCGCAGCTGCAGTGAGCCAGTCGCAGAGAGATGGTGGCCGATGATCGCGCTCCAGGCGACAAGTCGGCGAAATCGTACGGTCGCCCGGTCGATCACGGGCTTCATCGCGCTCGCGAGCCTGGCAGCCTGCGCCCACCCCGACCGTGGCCAGTGCCTGGAGAGCCATCTCGAACGGCACTACCATCCGACGGACGTCTACATCGGCGATTTTGCCGGCTACACCCACGAAACTTTCCCGAGCGACGATCCAGTCTGCGACCGATGGGAATTTCCGAACGGCCGGCCGAAGCAGCAGGCAACCCCGGGGTGACGGAAGCCGCACCCCCGGATTTCGGCGATCTGTTCGAGCGCCTCGCCCGCTCGAAATTCCGCGCCCGCTTCGCCCTCGACCGGCAGGACCGGGAGTATCTCGCCCGCCACGGGATCGAGGCGGTCGTCCGGCACGCGCGCGCGTTCGTCGATAAACGGCTCGCCCCGGCAGCCCCGCCAAACGACGGACGGCAGACGCCGATGCGCGGCCATCCCGTGTTTGTCGCCCAGCACGCGACAGCGACCTGCTGCCGGTCGTGCCTGGCGAAATGGCACGGCATCGCGGACGGCCGCGTGCTCGAGGAGCCGGAGCGCCGCCACATCGTCGCCGTCATCGAGCATTGGCTCAGCACGGCGGCAACGGCGACGGCCGCGCGTGCGACAGCGCGAGCGCCCGCGCAGCCGGACCTCTTCGACGATCGCTAGTGGATCAAATCTGACGCTTGGTACCCGGTGTCACAAGCCCGGTTCCGAGCCAAGTAGGTCGTACCGTGCTCGGAACCGCGATCCTGGAAGCGGGCTTCAAGGGTTTTCGCCCTGCCATATATGAGGTAGGCATTTGGAGTCGTCGCTAAGGTTGACGCCATTATCTGCTAGCTCTATCGGCGAAGGAAACGCGATGAAGGAAACAGTGCTGCTTGCTGAGCCGGCACTTCCTGCTCGCTTCAGCTATAGCCAGGGCTTCTTTATGACTTCCGGCACATTGATCGAAATAGCTCTCTTCTGTGCTGGCGCTTGGATCGTTCTTTTTAGGCCGGATGCCGAACATTTTGCTGGGATTTTTCTGATCGGCGCGGGAATATTTCTTGGAATTCTACTCGCAAATGCCGCCTTTGGTGGCTCGGATATCATCGTTTCCGAATTGGGGTTGGGTTGGTCTATTTGGCGATGGCAATGGCGAACAATTAGGTGGGGCAATATAAGAGCTATCCGGATGGGCTCATTTTATGATTTTGATAGAAAGACATTATCAAATAAATATAGCGTAGAGCTGAATGTCGGCGTGGCAATTTACCCGATTGTTTTTGACGAAAAAATCGAAGATTTCGCAGAATTAAAGAAAATTATTGAGTTCTATGCGGATAAATTCGGGTTTGAGTGTAATTTTCCACCGGAAAAGCCCGTGGCGAGAGAGCTGATAATTTGAGATTGTCAACGAGGACGCGAATTTTGCGATGATCACAGACGAACCTCTGTTTTCCTCTGTTCCGGCCCGGAACACCGCCGCTCCGCTTTCGACCCGAGCAGGTCGTAGACCAGTCGGCCAAGACGGTCCTGGAAGCGGACGGTTCGCAGTCATGCCGGTTGCTCCTTGGCGCTGGTCCGACCATTCGAGCTGCCCCACCCGGTCCGCCAAAACCAGACGTCTAGTGTGGGGTGGCGTACTCAATTAAACGTTGCCGCCGAGACGGGGAGCGCTCAAACTCATGGCATGCACGCTTGGCCTCAAATTCCTGACGATGTCGTGGTCTGGTTTCGCGGAGTCTTTGCCGAAGCAAATCGGCATGTCTGCGAGCGACTTGTCAATCTTCCCAATATTCGGGAGACCTCGCTCGATGATGGTCTTATCGAGGCGCTAATTCCTGATACGGCTCCAACATTGCTTCCTTCAGGGGCAATTGTCCGTATGGATACGCACAATATTGGTGGGCTACGGAGGATTGGCCGACCCGACTGGGATTTTCCTTACCAGCGGCGTTGGGAAACGGCGGACATCGCAATTCTCGTGTTTGTCTATCGGGGTGAAAAACTCGTCGCAAAGAAGATCGGTCTGCTCCAATCGAAGCGTCTTTACCCTGACAATAACGATGTCGATGACGATGACGAGATTGGCTTTCTCCACGGAATGAACGCGTTCATTCGGCGAGAAGCGTCTCAAGCCATCGCCGCGCTTCATCGGAACTTTGCATTCAACCAAAGTTGCATCTACGGAGCCATGCAAGCAGGTAGCCACCAGATACAGTCGATAGAGAGCCTCAATAGAAACTTTGGGAAGACAGTCTACTACCTGCTTTATAATCCGCACATTATACCGCTCTCGGTAAGATATCCGCTTCAGCAACGCATTCGGATCGATCGTCCGGCCGTGGGGTGTCGGGTGTTCGATGCCGACTATGTCCACCAAGTCCTCTCTGGCTTAAACGAGGGAGAGTCGCCCACGTTCAGCATGATTGAGAGCGCCGGGTTGACAAGCGCCTGGCCACTGGAGACCTGGGCGGCTGATCTCTTGCTGACGTGCCAAGTCGGGCAGGCATTCGAGGACTCCCGCGACACCGAAGTCCGCTATTTTCTTGAACGGCGATCCGGTCCAATTGGCGCAGCCTTGGCAGCCTCGATCACGCTTCCGGACAACTGATGAGCGCCCCAACCTACTGAGATGATCAGACGCTCCGAGCGACCCCTTGAGCGCAGTGACAAATGTACTGAACTATAGACTGGCCACTTAGAAGCGGACCATCTCAAACCCAAAGCCGACCTCGAGCACGGGCACTAAGCGTTAGACTTTGTCCACAAGATCAGGTCGCCCGGCGATGAAACGCCGGCCTCAGCCTTGCTCGCGCAAGCTCGCGAGAAGCTCGGCTTCGGCGATCACCCGCGGGACCTTGTTCTGGCCGCCGAGCTTGCCGCGGGCCTTCATCCAGCGGGCGAAACCGCCGGCGGGAATTGGCTCGACCAGCGGCGCCAGCAGCCCGAAATCGCCCGACCGATGCGCGGCATAGTCCGCGTTGCGGGCGAGGAGCGCCATATCGAGTGTGATCGAGAAGCGGCGAAGCGCCTCGGCATCGGCCGGCGGCGTGAACTCGACGAGAAACAAGTGCCGCCCCGGCCCGCCCTCGGCCGCGGGATAGATCGGCGTCACCGTGAAGTCCACAACCAATCGGCCGACGTCGGCGGCCGCGGCAGCGACCGCTTCTTCGATTTCCTCGCCGATCAGATGCTCGCCGAAGGCAGACAGCCCATAGCTGGTGCGGCCGGTGACGAACACGCGCGGCGGACGGCGGTCGACGAGGCGCACCGTGTCGCCGAGGATATAGGCCCAGAGCCCGGCGCAGCTCGTCACGACCAGGGCATAGTCGACGCCCGGCTCGGCATTCCCGACCCAATGACGGGTCGGCGCCGGCCGGTCCAGTTCCCCGACCGGAACGAACTCAAAGAACAGCCCGTTGTCGAGCAGCAGGCGCAGCCCCTGCCCCGGCGCCCGGTCGGCAACGGCGACGAAGCCCTCGCTCGCCGGATAGACCTCGCGCAGCTCGGCGGAGCCGCCTTGGACCAGGGCCTCGAAGCGCGCGCGATAGGGCGCGAAATTCACGCCGCCGTGCACCAGAAGCTCGAGGTTCGGATAATGGCCGGCGAGCCGTCCCCCCGCACCCGGGCGCAGCGCCGCCAATTGCTCGACGAACAGCAGCAGCCAGCTGGGCGTGCCGCCAAAGGTGCGGATGTCCTCTTGCAGCGAGCGCGCGGCGACGCGCGCCACCTTTTCCTCCCAATCCTCGATCCGTGCCAGATCCGGCGGCGGGAAATAACGTCCGCGTGCCCACCAGGGCACTTCGCTCGCCGCGATGCCGCTCAGGTCGCCTGCGGCGACGCCCGGCGCCAAGGGCTTGAGCTTGCTGCTGCCGCCCAGCATGAAGCTCTTGCCGCCGAGCACGCGGCTTTCCGGACGATGCGCCACGTGGTGGCTCAAGAGATCGAACACCGCGTGCCGGTTCGCGCGCGACATGGCCAGAGAGACCGGGATCTGCTTCGTGACACCGGTCGTGGTCCCCGAGCTCGCCGCGAAGCGGGGGATGAGGCCGGGCCAGGTGACGTCGACCAGCCGCGGAAACGGCGCCTGCCAGTATTCCGTCCAGAAATCCTCGTAACGGCGCAAGGGCACCGCCCGCTGATAATCGGCGACGGTGCGGAGCGCGGCAAAGCCATGCTCGCGGCCGAACCGCGTCCCTGCCGCGTGTCGGACGAGCGCCGTCAGCGTGCGGTGCTGCGCTTCCGTGGGGTCGGAGTGGGCGAGTTGCGCCAGCCGGCGGCGGGCATAGAGCCGAAGCAGCGGCGTCGCGTCCCACATGGGGCTAGCCGCCGCCGGCCGCCGGGTGCGGCTCGACGCGCGTCGAATGCGGATAGAGCCGCTTGACCGTCTCCGGCCGCAGCGGGATCTGCACATAGGCACCGGCGCGCCAGAGCGTCACCTGGTCCGTGAAGGTCGTGCTGCCGAACCAGCCGTCCTGGCCGCCGAGCAGGACGAAATGATTCTGATCGAGGTCGGCAAGATCCGAGATATGGCGCGCATTCGAGCCGTAGCGCACGGCGTGGCGGCCCGAGGCCAGGCCGTGGGCTGTCTTCATCACCGTTTCGCTGCTGCCGCCGGCCGGCAAGTCGAAATAGCGGTAGCGGCGGCCCAGCAAGACCGGCAACGCGCCGAGCGGATGCCGCAAGCGTAGGCGATGCACGTCGCCCCATCCGCGTAGACGCGATCGCGCGACCCGGACGAGTGCCACCCACGCTGCACGCTCGAGCTGCGGCCGCGGCACCGTCTCCAGGTCGAGCAGGATGAGGTCGCGCAGCGTCCAGGCGGCGCTGTAGGCCGCAAGCACGCGCGGCGCATAGAACGCGCGGGCGAAATGAAACAGCATCTGCTCGAACGCCGCCGCCCCCGCCGAGCCGGCCTCGTAGCGCCCGTCCCAGCCTTCGAGCGCCGCCAGGAGGCTTTGCTGGCGCGGTGTCGGCTGGCGGCCGCCGCTCCGTGCAGCCGCCGCGAGCTTGTGCGCGAGCCGCCCCGCACTCGGCACCGTCACGTCCTGCTGGAACGCGGCCAAGGTCTCGAACGTGAGCTGCGGCACAGCCTCGATAAGCGCGCGGATCCGGTCCCGCCGATCGTCGGACGAGAAAAGATGGCCCACGACCGGCGCCGGCGCTGCCGGCCGGTCGTTGGCCGACACGACATAGCCTGTCGGCGGGTCATGCCAGGCGGGCAGCTCGGCGCTCGTCAGCAGATGGTCCCACCCGTTTCCGTCACGCCGGATCGGATGGGCGGACATGGGCTCGGCATCCGCCGGCACGTGCGCCGCCAGCACATGGCCGATGTCGCCCTCCGAGCCGGCGTAGATCATGTTCTGGCCGGGAATGGCGAAGCTTGCCAGGCCGTCCTTGAACTCCGTCCAGGACCGGGCCCGGTTCACCCTGAGCATCGCGGTGAATTCGTCGCTGACGCCGTGACCAACCCAGCGCAACGCCACCCGGCGACCGCCGAAGTCGAAGAACGGCGAGTCGGACAGGACAGGTCCGGCCGGGCTTTCACGCAGGGCGAGCCGGTGCTGCCGGCCCCAACGGACGGCGATCTCGCTCGTGCGCTCCGCGATCTGGCCGGGGTCTATGTCGGTCACATCGACGAGTTCGCTCGCGAAGGCATGGAGATTGGTGCCGCCCCAGGCGACCCTGGGATTGCGGCCGAGGGCGATGAACGGCACGCCGGGGATCATCAGGCCGACGGCCTGATGGCCGGGCGAGCGATAGCCGGCCATGAGCCAAGTGTTCGGCAGCGACAGGCCCAGGTGCGGATCGCTCGCGATCCAGGCGGCCTCGCGTCCGGTCCGTTGCCCGGCGATCGCGAAGGAATTGCTGCCGCTGCGATTGTTGATGCCGAGCGCCGCCTCCGTCGCGGCCGCTTCGAGCGGCCCGGTCGCCCCGTCGGGGATGATCGGCGTGGCGCCGATCGCGACGAGCCGGCGCCAGAGGTCCGCCCCCTCGGGCGCGTTCAGCGCCGGCAGCAGGCGCCGCCAGACGAGCCACATGAAATCAGCGCCGGCGAGCCGCCCCAAGGCCAGCACGTCCGCCACGCGCCACGGCTCGCGCGCCAGCCCGAACAGGGCGAACTCGTGCGGCAGCGCCGGCGCTTCGGCGAGGTAGTGGTTGATCCCGGCGACGAAGCCGGCGAGCCATTCGCCCGTCTCACCCGGCAGCCCCGCCTCGATCGCCGGCACGGCGCGGGGCAGGTCCAGGATCCGCAAGGTCCGGTCGAGCTCGATGCCGGCCGGACCGATCATCTCGGCAATCCGGCCATAAGTGATGCGCCGCATCAGTTCCATCTGGCCGAGGCGCAAATGCGCGTGCACCAACCCGAGGGCCACCGCCAGATCCCGGTCGCTCGCCGCTTCGATGAACGGCACCTGCCGGTCGTTCCAGTGGATCTCGACCGGGCTCATGACGGGCAGCCCGCGCGTCGGCAGCATGGCGAGCCGTGCTGCCAGATCGATCGTACCGGGTGCCGCGGGCCGCGGCGCTCGGAACTCCAGATGCGCGCCGAAGCGCAGGAACCCCAGGATCGTCCGAAGCCGCACCGGTGCATCTCCGACCTTGGCAGCCGGATGTGTGGCCGCCGTCCCAAGGCTAACCTCGCTACCCGGTTTCGTTCCAGCGCGGCAGCGCCGCAGTCGCAGCTTCCGGCCGTTCGCCCCATGCGCTAGCCTTGCGGTCATGGCGACCCTGGCGCTTCCGCTTCTGACCTTCCCCGACGCCCGGGCCTTCCAGGCGTGGCTTGCGGCCCAGCCGGACGATGCGTCCGGCGCCTGGTTGCAATTCGCCAAGCAGGGCGCGCCCGAAGCGACCATCAGCAAGTCCGACGCCATCGACTGCGCGCTGGCGCACGGCTGGATCGACGGGCAACTGGGCTCTGTGGACGAGCATTATTTCAAGACGCGCTTCACGCCCCGCAAACCGAAGAGCGCCTGGTCCCAGATGAACCGCGAGCGCGCCGAGCGTCTCATCGCGGCCGGACGCATGACGCCGCGCGGCTTGGCTGAGGTCGACCGGGCCAAGGCGGACGGGCGATGGGCCGCCGCCTACGCGCCACCGGCACAGGCCGCGCCCGACGCGGACCTGGCGGCGGCACTCGACGCGGCGCCGGCTGCCCGCCAGCTGTTCGACACGCTCGACTCGGCCAACCGCTACGCCGTGCTCTATCGCGTGCACCAGGCGCGGACGCCGGAGCAGCGCGCGGCAAAGATCGCCGATCTCGTCGCCAAGCTCGCCCGCGGCGAGACATTCCACCCGCGCCGCACCCGGCGCGGCTAAACGCCGAGGTGAATTATTTTGGCGCCACGCGTTCGGGCAATATAGAACTGCCCCGACAAAGCCGCTCGCCGAGAAGTACTGCGATTCAGCACCTTACGCGAATCTTTTGATCGGAATTTACCGATGGTTGCAGACACGGGACGGCTGAGGAAGAATGGCTTCGCCTTCGGTCCGTTCCGGCTCTACCCGGTCGAACGCCTGCTCGAGAAGGATGGTGTCCCGGTTCATATCGGGGGACGCGCCCTCGATATTCTGATCTGTCTTGCCGAGCGTGCCGGCGATGTCGTGAGCAAGCGGGATCTCGTCGCAACGGTCTGGGCCGACGTTACGGTCGACGAAGGCAGCCTGCGCTTCCATGTCGGCGCCTTGCGCAAGGCGCTCGGCGACGGACAGGACGGCGCCCGCTTCATCACCAATGTGCCAGGCCGCGGCTATTGCCTGGTGGCAGCCGTCTCGCGCGAGGGCGGCATGGTACCGGAGCGGCCGGTCGAGAGGCCGCCCGCGTCGCCGCAGTCACCACCCGTGCAATCTCCACCGGCGCGCTCGCTGCCGCCGCGGCTCGGCCGGATCGTCGGCCGCGACGAGGCGACCCGGGAGATCGCCGACGCCCTGTCGGCGCACCGGTTCGTCACGATCGTCGGACCGGGCGGCATCGGCAAGACGACGGTCGCGGTTGCCGTCGCCCATCGCCTGGCCGAGGGTTTCGATGGCGAGGCCCATTTCATCGACCTGGGGCAGATCGGTGACCCGAAGCTCGTCGCGAGTGCCGTCGCCTCGGCGCTCGGCCTCGTGGTCAGCACCGCCGACCCGGTGCCGAGCATCCTCGCGTCATTCAAGGACAAGCGCCTCCTGCTGCTGTTCGACAGCTGCGAGCACGTGGTCGAAAGCGTGGCGCAGGTGACGGAAACCATCTTTGCCGCGGCGCCGCAGGTCCACATCCTGGCAACCAGCCGCGAGGCGCTCCGCGTCGAGGGCGAGCAGGTCTACCGGCTGGTGCCGCTCGACTGCCCGCCCCATACCGCGGACCTGACCGCCGCGGAGGCGCTGCGCTTCCCCGCCGCCCAACTGTTCGTCGAGCGGATCGCCGCGACCATCGGCCCCTACGAACTGGCCGACGGCGAGGCACCGGTCGTGGCCGAGATCTGCCTCAAGCTCGACGGCATCGCGCTCGCGATCGAGCTCGCCGCGGGCGGCGTCCAGGCCTACGGTCTCCAGGGCATCGCCGAACTGCTCAACCATCGCTTCGGCCTCCTGTGGCAGGGGCGGCGCACGGCGCGGCCGCGCCACCAGACCCTCGCCGCCATGCTCGACTGGAGCTACAACCTGCTGACCCCGGCGGAAGCGCTGGTGCTGTGTCGCCTGTCCGCCTTCGTGGGACCGTTCAGTCTCGAGGCGGCCCAAGCGGTCGCGGCCGGTTCCGGCATCGAATGGCTCCAGGTCATCGAGGCGCTGGCGAGCCTGGTCGCAAAATCGCTCGTCTCGACCGAGCGCGTCGGTCCCGCCATGCAATACCGACTGCTCGACACGACGCGCGGCTATGCCTTCGGCAAGCTCAGCCAAAGCGGCGAATCCCTCGAGATCCGGCGCCGGCATGCCGTCTATTTCTCGGCGCTGCTGCAGGCGCTCGATGCCGAAACTGTGGCGTCGGGCGACCGGCGCGCGCCGCACCGCGACCAGCTCGGCAATATCCGGGCGGCACTCGAATGGAGCTTTTCGGACGAAGGCGACCCGCAAGTCGCGGTGCCGCTGGCCGCGACCGCCGCCCTGTTCTTCCTCGAGCTGTCGCTGCTGACCGAGTGCCATCGCTGGACCGCGCGCGCGCTCGCGGCTCTGGACGAGCGCTCGACCGGCACGCGGCTCGAAATGGCGCTCCAGTCGTCGCTCGGCGTCTCCCTGATGTTCACCTTGGGCAACCGGGACGAGGTCGGCGCCGCCTTCCGGCGCGGGCTCGAGCTTGCGGAGACGTTCGACGACCGGCATTGCCAGCTCCGGCTGCTGCGCAACTTCCACCTCTATCTGACGCGGGCCGGTGACTTCCGTGGCTCGCTCGAGATCGGCCGGCGGAGCATCGAGGTCGCGCACGGCTTCGACAATGCCGACGATACGCTGATGGCTGAATGGATGCTGGGCGTCGCCCATCACCTGATCGGCAATCAGAGGGAGGCCGTCGCCTACTGCGAAAGCGCCATGACGCGCCCCGGCACCTTGCGGCGGAACAATCTCGTCCATCTCGGCTACGACCACCGTATGATCGCCCTCGTGGCCTACGCCCGAGCGCTGTGGCTCCGCGGCAGCCCGGACCAGGCGATCCAGGTCGCGCGGCATACGCTCAAGGAGGCGGAGGCGCTCGACCATCCGGTCACGCTCTGCATCTCGATGATATGGGCCACCTTTGTCTTCCTGTGGTCGGGCGACTGGGACAGCGCGGAAGAGATCATCGAGCGGCTGCTGCACCATGCGACCGAGCAGTCGTTCGGCCCCTATCACGCGGTCGGCCTCGGCCTCAAGGGCGAGCTTGCGATCGAGCAGGGCGAGCCAGCCCGCGGCGTAGCGCTTCTACAGAATTGCCTCGAGGCGCTGCGGGCGGGTCGCCACCAGATCCTGATTACCGTGTTCGAAGCCAGCCAGGCCACTGGCCTCGCACAGCTCGGCCGGTGGAGCGAGGCGCGCGCCACGATCGACGGCGCGCTCGCCTGCGTCGGCCTGGACGGCGAGACATTCGATCTGCCGGAGATATTGCGCGTGCGCGCCGGCATCCTGGTCGCGTCGCCGGATCCCGACCTCGCGGCTGCCGAGGAAGCGCTGGGGCAAGCGCTCGACCGGGCCCGCCGGCAAGCAGCACTCGGTTGGGCCTTGCGCAGTGCCACGGCATTGGCGGCGCTTCGGCGCCAACAGGGCCGCCGGGAGGAGGCACTGGCCCTGCTGGCCCCGATTGTTGCCGAGTTCGCGCCGGAGGCTAGATCCGCGGACCTCACACGCGCCCGCGCGCTGCTCCAGGAGCTGGAAGAGCCAGACGCCCGTTAGTCGCCGAATTTCATTCGGTCCCAACAGGCTAACACAGCGCCTCACACCTTCTTGCAACCTCTAACGAGCCATTTCCCGCCCCTCAGCGCATGGTGTCCTCGAGATCTCTCGCGCTTCGGCGCGAACAGCGCTGCAGGACAAGGTGCATGGCGTTCCACAATCTCCCCCCGGCGATCGCTGCTTTCCTCGCGGCGGTGACGGAGCGTGATGGCGCTGCCCTGACAGCGGTCTTCACCGCCGACGCGGGGCTGGTCGATCTAGGCCAAGCCCATCGGCGGGAGGAGATCGGCGGCTGGATCGTGCGCATGATGCAGGCCGATCTCCGGCTGCATCCGATCAATATCGCGCGCCGCGAGAGACGGTTTGTGCTGAGCTGCATGGTCGACCGATCGGTCGGCGACGGCCCGGCCCGATGCCAGCTCGACTGGCATTTCGTGCTGGCGGGGGCGCGAATCGCCAGGCTCGAGATCGTCGACGAGCCCAGGCCTCATCTGCCGCCGCCGATCGACGCGTTTGTCCGGGCGGTAAACGACTTCGACCTCGAGGGGCTGTTGGCGCTGTTCGCTGAGGATGCGGTCGTCAACGACCAGCTCCATGATCATTGGGGCAAAGCCGCCATTCGCGACTGGGCTCGTGAAGACATCATCGGTGACAAGTTCACAATGTATGTCGTGAAGGCGGTGAAGCATTACGAGAACTACATCATCACCGCCAACGTCGACAGCGAGTACGACAAGAAAGGCCTGCCAGAACCCCTGGTCCTATCTTTCTATTTCTCGGCGTCGGGCGAAAAGATCGTGCAGTTGATTATCTTGAACAATCAACTTCTCGAATAACGAGCAGCAAGACGGATCAATTTCTCTTCGACGCTGCCGGGTGACTCTGCAGCGAACGGCTTCGATCGTCCTGATGTCGGGGATGCACCCGTTGTGTTGCGCCCCCACGCGGAGGTTTGCGACATGCGCGAGCTGGAAATCCCGGCGGAGATAGACGCCGATCACCGCGGGCGACGACAGCCCGAGCCGCACCATGGGCACCAGGCGATCGTGGCGAATGCCATCGCTCAGATGTTGCGCGAAGGCATGGCGGCGATCGACCTGCCGCTCTCGACCCTCCATCAGGCGGAGGGCCACGCGGTCGGCCGGATCCTTGGGCTGAAGGAGGATCCCAGCCTGCGGCCCGCCGATCAATGGCCCGTCGATCAATGGCCCGCCGACGCCGCGGCGACGCTCCGCTGTTTCGTCGACGGCCGGCCCGTCGTGTTCGCCGCCGTGGGCGAAGTGAAGACGCATGGCGACCGGGCGGTGCTGACCATGACCCTGTTGCAGACACCAGCGAGCAAACGAGCCAGGAAAGCGGGCCGCGCGCCCGCGGGCCTCCAGAAATGGCGGCTCAGGCGGGTCTCCCAGTTCATCGAGGACCGGCTCGCGGACCCGATCACGCTTGGCGAGCTGGCCACGGTCGCGGGCCTGTCGCCGACCTATTTCGGCGCGCAGTTCCGCGCCGCGACCGGGCTGCGCCCACATGAGTACGTGCTGCGCAAACGCATCCAGCGCGCTCAGCAGCTGTTGCTCGAGACCAACGATCCGGTCATCGAGATCGCCCTCTCCGTGGGCTTCCAGACCCAGGCGCATTTCACGCGGGTCTTCAGTCGCTTCGTCAGCGACACGCCCTTCCAGTGGCGCCAGCGCCGGCTGATCGAGGCGCAGCAGGACCCGGATCTTATGGCGCTCGAGCGCCGTCAACGTCGCTGAGCCGGAGCGGCGGCTCCTGGCCGCTCTTGCAAGCAGGCCAGCCCCTCGCCGATCGTCAGCGCTTGGCCGTAGCCTCGTAAGCGGCGGCGGCTGCCGCAGAGCTCGTGGAAATCGTCGTCGTCGCATTCGCGACCGTCGCAGCCGACGACGAGGTCTGCGTCGCAGGCGTCGCCACGGCCGAGACCGGCTTGCGCGGGGCGTCGTGGTCCGGATCGCCGATCGCCGCGTCCTTGTCGATGCCGGTGCGGAGATATTGCGCGCGGGCGGCCTGCAGCGCGGCGTTGCCGGTCAGGGGCGCCGTCGGCGCCGCGGAGCTAACGCTGGAAATGGACATGGTTCAACCCTCAAGTGCCTCATTTGAACGAAGCCGGTCGAGCGTGCTTTGCGCTCTCCAGCATCAAACGGCATCCGGGTCAAGCCAGCAAGCCCCGCAACCCGACATTGGGAAGAATCAATCTGCCGGCATTTTACCGAAACGATGGCAGCTTGGATCAGCGCGCGAACACGATCGCGTGGCGCGGGTCCCAGGCGAGGCCGACGGCCTCGCCGATCGCGGGACCAGGCGCGCCAGCCTCGTTCGGTGGCTGTGTCGCGAAATATTCGCCGTCAGCCAAGCGCACGACCGAGCGGCGTGCCGCACCCAGGTAGATCACGTCGGTGAGCCGGCCTTCGATGCCGCCCGCCCCGGCCGCCAGCAACCGCATCCGTTCCGGCCGGACGGCAACGACGACCTCGGCGCCGGCTGCGAGCCCATCCGACAGCATCGCCTCGACCCGATGCTCGCCGAGGGACACCAGGCAGCGGTCGCCGGCGACATTCGCGATGCGGCCTGAGAAGAAGTTCGTGTCGCCGAGGAAATCGGCAACGAAGCGCGACGCCGGCCGCTCGTAGAGCTCGCTCGGCGTGCCGATCTGCTCGATCCGGCCATGGTTGAACACCGCGATCCGGTCGCTCATGGTGAGCGCTTCCTCCTGGTCGTGCGTCACATAGAGCACGGCGATGCGGCGCTCGCGATGCAGCCGCTTGATCTCCCGCTGCATCTGCTCGCGCAGCTTCTTGTCGAGTGCCCCCAGCGGCTCGTCCATCAAGAGGAGCGCCGGCCGATAGACCATGGCTCGGGCGAGGGCCACGCGCTGCTGCTGGCCGCCCGAGAGCTGGCGCGGCAGGCGCTGGCCATATTCCGCGAGGCCGACGAGTTCCAGTGCGTCCGTCACCTGGCGCTGGATCTCCGCCTTGCCGAGGCCGCGCATCTCGAGCGGGAAGGCCACGTTCTTGCGCACGCTCATGTGCGGGAACAGCGCGTAATGCTGGAACACCATGCCGATGTCCCGGCGGTAGGGCGGCTGGCCCTCGATCGGCGCGCCGTCGAGCCGGATCGATCCGCCATCCGGCTGCTGCAGGCCTGCGACCATCATGAGTGTCGTCGTCTTGCCGGAGCCGGATGGCCCGAGGAAGGTCACAAACTCCTCGCGGCCCAAGGCGAGATCGACGTTCTCGACCGCCACGTGATGGCCATAGGTCTTGCGGATGCCGCGAAGCTCCAGCACCGGCTTGCCGTCGAACGCTGCCGTCATTGCAGTCCTTCCGTTTAGAGCTGGCCTTCCGTTTGGTGCGGGCCTTCCGTGCCGAGCCGGCGGCGCACCATCCCTTCCGCCAAGAGCGCCAGGAACGCGAAGGCGAAGCACAGCGAGGCGATGGCGGCGATCGTGGGATCGACGTCGCCGCGCACGTTCGACCACATCTGCACCGCGACCGGCCGGATCCGCGCGGTGCTGACGAACAGCGAGACGATCAGCTCGTCGAACGAGGCGACCGCGGCGAACAGCAGGCCCGAGAGGATCGACGGCAGCAGCAGCGGCAGCGTGATGCGCCAGAACGCGATCCCTGGCGGCGCGCCCAGGGTCGAGGCCGCATCCTCGAGCCGCGGGTCCATGGTCTTCAAGCCCGAACTCACTGTGGCCACGACATAGGGCAAGGTGATGACGACATGGCCAATGACGAGCCCGGTCAGCGTGCCGTTGAGCCCGAGGCCGCGATAGACGCCGAACAGCGCCGCCGCCGTGATGATCGCCGGCACGATGATCGGCAGCATGAGCATCGCGCCGATGATGGACGCGCCTGGAATGCGGCCGCGCACGAGCGCCAGCGCCGCGGCGGTGCCGAAGAGCGTCGCGAGCGTCGCCGACGGCACCAGGATCTCGAGACTGACGGTCAGCGAGTCCGTCCAAGCCGGGTCGTTGAACAGGTTGCCGTACCAGCGCAGCGACAGGCCCGGCGGCGGGAACTGCAGGAAGGCGGCGGCGCTGAACGAGATGATGACGACAATCGCAAGCGGCGCGATCAGATAGAGCGCCACCACGACGCAGATGCCGGCGCGTAGGCGACGCCAGAGGTCCATGCCGTCGCCTCTCATCGCCACGCCCCTCATCGCCACGCCGCCTTGCGGCCGATCGCGAGATGCAACAGCAGGAACAGGATCCCCGAGATCGCCAGCAGCAGCAGCGAGAGCGCGCCTGCGACGCCCCAATTGCCGAACTGGGCGATCTGGTCCTGGATCATCTGGGCGACCATGGTCTGGCGCGGCCCGCCCAGCATGGCGGGCGTCACGAAATAGCCGAGCGTGCTGATGAACACGAGCGTGGCGCCCGTCAGCAGGCCCGGCAGCGTCAGCGGCAGATAGACCCGCAGGAAGGCGCGCGCGGGCCGGGCGCCGAGCGTGAGGGCCGCCTGCATGTAGGCGGGATCGATCCGCGCCATGGCGGCATGCAGCGGGAAGATCACGAACGGCAGCAGCACCTGGATGGCGCCGGCCAGCACGCCTGGCAGATTGTAGAGCATCGGCAGCGGCGCGCTCGCAAGCCCCAAGCCCATGAGCAGCGCGTTCACCGGCCCGTTCCGCTGTAAGAGGATCACGGTCGCGAAGGTGCGGACCAAGAGGCTCGTCCAGAACGGCAGCAGCACGATGAAGGTGAGCCAGCGCCGGAGCCGCGCCGATCCCGTCGCCATGGCATGGGCGATCGGAAAGCCCAGGACGAGGCAGACCGGCGTCACGAGCGCGCTGATCGCGACGGTATTCCACAGCACCTGCAGGTAGCCCGGGCGCTGCCACAGCAGCTCGAAATTCTGCAGGCCCGGTTGCGGCTGGGTGAAGGCGCGCGCGAGCAACCAGCCGACCGGCCCGACGAAGGCAAGCAATAGGAGCAGCAGCGCCGGCAGCACGAGCCAGCCGCGCGCGAGCCGCAACGAGACCACCCGCCGGTCCGGACGGGCCGGCGCGCGCGTCGCTTCCACGGCGTCGACGTTGCTCATGGCCGGGCTGCTCATGGCCGGCAGGCGCTCCGGCTCAGGCAAGCTTCCAGGCGGTCCACCGCTCCTGCAGCTTCTTCAGGTTGTCGCGCCAATATTCGGCATTGATGAGGAAGCCGCGCTTGACGTTGTCCGGCGCGGTCGGCAGCCACGGCGCGATCGCCGGGTCGATCTTGGCGAAGGCCGCCGGATTGGTCGGGGCATAAGCGATCATGTTCGCGAGCTTCGCCTGATTTTCCGGCTGTGTCATCCCGTCGATGAGGCGCATCGCCGCCTCGCGGTTCTTCGAGCCGTGCGGGACCACCAGATAGTCGATCGACTGGATATTCTGCTCCCACGATACGGCGATGGGCGCCCCCTTCTTCGCCGCATCATAGGCCCGGCCGTTCAGGATCAGGCCCAACGTCACTTCGCCGTCGACGAAGAGCTGTTGCGACTGGGACTCGGAGCTCCAGAACACCGTCTCGGCCTTGATTGTGTCGAGCTTCTTCAAGGCGCGCTCGACGTCGAGCGGATAGAGGTTGGCCGGTGCCACGCCGTCGGCAAGGAGGGCGGCCTCGAGCGTCGCCACCACATTGTCGCCGAACGTGCGCTTGCCGGGAAAGCGCTTCAGGTCGAACACATCGGCCCAGGTGCGCGGCACGTTGGCGCCGGTGAACGCCTTGGTGCTGTATCCCAGATTGTAGGACCAGACGATGCAGCCGATGCCGTAGTCGTTGACGAAGCGCGGGTCGAGCCGGCTCGTGTCAACGAGGCTCTTGTCGATCTTCTCGAACAGCTGGTCGCCGATGCCGGAATAGAGGAAATCGATCGTGATGTCGGCCACGTCCCAGTCGGGCGCGCCGCTCTCGATCATGGCGCGGAACTTGGCCGTGTTCATCGGCCCGTCCTGCACGACGCGCGCGCCAGTCGCCTGGGCGAACGGATCGCAGTAGCTGGCCTTCTCGGCGTCCTGATAGGCCCCACCCCAGCTCGCGAAGACGACGGTCTTGCCCTTGAGGTCGGGGGCCGCAAACGCCCGGCCACCGGCCAGCATCAGCGTGCCCGCAAGCCCGAGCGAACCCTTGAGAACCGTGCGGCGGGTCGGCCGCCCCGTGGAAATCGCTACCATGTCACCCTCACTGCGCCCAAGAGGTTGCAACACCAAGATGTCCCGATCGCCGGCTGTCAGTTCCGCAGGTTCTCGCGGAGCGTGGCCCCGGCGTATTCGCGGCGGAACAGGCCGCGCCGCTGCAGCTCCGGCACCACGCCGCGGCAGAACTGCTCGAACATGCCGGGAAACATGGTCGGCGCCAGCACGAAGCCGTCGCACACGCCGGCCTCGAACATGTCCTCGAGCCGATCGGCGATCATCGCTGGCGTGCCCACGAGCTCGCGGCCGCGGTTGCGCTTCTCCGCCGCCTGGACGAGCGTCAGCCCATCGGCGCTCATGGTCTGGCGCAGCACCTGCTCCGTGCCCTTCATGCCCTGGTTGCCCTGCAGCTCTGCGAGCGAGGCCCCCGACTTGAGCTTGGTCAGGTCCGCGCCCAAGCCGCTCGACGAGGCGGCGACGTTGAGCTCCGGATCGATCAGGCTATTGAGATAATCGGCGCGCTCGAGCGCAATTGATTCCGTCTCGCCCAGCACGACCGAGACGGCCGGCAGGATGGCGCATTCCGTGGGCGCGCGCCCGAGCGTGCCCATGCGCCCCTTCACGTCCTCGTAGAAATCGCGCATCTCGTCGCGGCCACGCTGAACGGTGAAGATGACCTCGGCCCAGCGCGCCGCGAAATCGCGTCCCCGGTCGGAGGCGCCGGCCTGCATGATGACCGGACGACCCTGCGGGCTGCGCGGGATCGAGAGCGGCCCGCGCGTCTTGACCCAGCGGCCGGCATAGTTCGCGTAATGCACCTTGGCGGGATCGGCCAGCACGCCCGACGCCTTGTCGAGCACGAAGGCGTCCTCGTCCCAGCTGTTCCAGAGTGCCATGCAGGCCTCGAGCACTTCGTCCGCCCGGTCGTAGCGCTGCTCGCGCGGCGGCAGCTCGTCCATCCCGGCATTCTGCGCCTCGAGATCGGTTGCGGACGTGACCACGTTCCAGGCGACACGGCCGCCGCTCATGGCGTCGAGCGAGCCCAGCCAGCGGGCGAGATGATAGGGCGTGTGGAAGCTGGTCGAGAGCGTGGCCCCCAACCCCAGATGCGTCGTCGCCGCGGCCATGACCGGCAGCACGACCGTGGGATCAAGGAAGCTGATCTGCCCGCCGCGCCGGACATAGGCGTCGTAACTGCCGCCATGGATGTCGTAGAGCCCGAACAGGTCGGCGAAGAAGCAGCCGTCGAAGCGGGCTTCTTCCAGCACCCGGGCGATATGCTGGTACCGGCTCGGCTGCAGGATGTCGTCGAGCGTCGCTTCCGGATGGCGCCAGCCGCCGACATGCAGCGCCGTCGGCCCCGTCTTGAGATAGGCCACCAGGTGCATCTGCCGCTGTGCCGTTTGCCCTTGTGCCATGTGCCCTCCGAAGGCCCGCCCTGCGATATCAGCGAGTATTTCGCGCACATCCGGCCACCACATCCTCCGATTCAGAGGAAGACTCGGATCAAATCTCCGAGGTTTACTGGGAGGAACGATGCGGTAGGAGAGTGGTCTTGGAGCCTTCGCTGTTCACCTCGCTGGGTGCGGTCGCCAGCCTGATCAACCGCAGCAGCGACCTCGACCAGACGCTGCAACATTTGCTGGAGGCGGTGTGCCGCCGCTCGCCCTGGTCGGCCGGTGGCATCATGAGCATCGATCAGGAGGGCGGCTGGGCCGAGACCGTCGCGCGCTACGATCCGCATGGGCTCGGCGCCCGTGTCGACCGCCGCTGGCCGCTGGCCGAGAGCCCAAGCCGCATCGCGCTCGAGCTCAACGAGCCGGTCATCATCCATGACGCGCAGCAGTCGGAGCAGTTTCCTGGCTATCGGCGCGAATCGATCGAGCACGACTACCACACCGTCGTCGTGCTGCCGATGGCGTACCGCAACGCCCGGGGCCATCGCATCGTGCTGTCGCTGCGCTCCCGCCAGGCAGTCGAAGTCACACCCGACGAGCTCGCCTTCCTGCAATTCGTCGTGCATCTGGGCCAGATCGCCATGGACAAGGCGCGCTCGCTCGCCGAGGAACAGGCATTCGGCGAGCGGCTGCGCGCCGCACTCGTGGCGCACGGCGCGCTGCTCGACCAGGTGCTGGCCGACGAATCGGTGAGTGCCGCGGCGGCGATGGTCGAGGCCATGTTGCCCCACCCGCCGGTCATCGTCGACCTCACGACCCGGCGC
Source organism: Aliidongia dinghuensis (assembly GCF_014643535.1). Taxonomy (NCBI): domain Bacteria; kingdom Pseudomonadati; phylum Pseudomonadota; class Alphaproteobacteria; order Rhodospirillales; family Dongiaceae; genus Aliidongia; species Aliidongia dinghuensis. The sequence goes on from NZ_BMJQ01000016.1 coordinate 106,362, forward strand.
GTCATGGCGGAGCGCTCGCCCCTGCCCGATCTCCTGGACGATGCGGCCTGGCGCACCGCCGTCACCGAAGACCTCGGGCCGCAGTTCCTGGAGCTCGCCGGACGCGCTGTCGCCGGCCACCGCTACGAGGTGCGCGATCTGCCGCTCGTGATCGACGGCCGATCGCTGCGGCTGCCGGCGATCCTCTGCCCGCTTACGATCGATCGCACGCGGGTCGGCGCCCTCATCGTCTTCGCGCCGGCACCGGATGCCGGCGACCTCGATCATCTGCTGCTCGACAGCGCGCGCTTCGGCTTGAGCGTCCAGATGATGCGCTCTCATGTGGCGATGCTGACCGCGACGCGGAACCTGGAGGATCTGTTCGCCGACCTACTCAATGGCACGCGGCCGCTTCCGGCCGTGGTCGAGCGGGCCGAGCGGCTTGGTCTCGACCTCGCCAAGCCGGCGCGTCTTGTCGTGCTCACGCCCGGCGAGACCTGGCGGGCATCGGAGGCGGAGGCGCTGGAGCTGCATCGCACCCTGACGCCCCTCACCCGCCAGATCGATGCGCGCGCCACGGTCGCCATCCGGCCCGGCGCGATCGTCGTGCATTGCGCCGCCGACGCGCGGCGGGATGCGCTCATCCCGCCCCTCACGCAACGGCTGATCGCAGAGCTGCGCAAGACGACCGGCACGCAGCCGGTGGCCGTCATCGGCCGGATCTGCCGCATACCTGAAGACTACCAGACGGCCTGGCGCGAAGGCAGCCGACTGACGGCGCTGGCCCATCGGTTCGGGCGCACGGGCCTGGTCGATGCCGCGGACTTCGGCCCGTTCCCCGTGCTGATGTCGGCGGTCGACGCCGACGAAATGCGGGCGTTCGTCGCCCGCCTCATCGGCGCCGTCGTCGATCACGATGCCGCCGAGGGCACGGACTATGTCCACACCCTCGCGGTCTTCCTCGACCATGGCGGCCGCAGCCAGCCCTCGGCCGACGCGCTCGGCATTCACGTGACGACGCTGCGCTATCGCTTGGAACGGCTCGGCGACCTGTTCGGCCTGTCGCTCGCGACACCGGACGCGCGTTTCGCCTTGCAGTTGGCCCTGCAGTTCCAGCGCGTCCTGCAGCCGCCCGCCCCCTCGGAATCGGAGTAGAGACCCGGCCACGGCCTCCTCGCGTCGGACGGAGGAGCCGTCCCGGCATTCATGCCAAGGTCGGCTCCAGTATCGGCAGCGGAGCAGTCGAGCCATGGAGCGGGTTTCATTCGATGCCACCGACCTTAGGCGTGCCTTTGGTACTTTCCTGACCGGCGTCACCATCGTCACGACGCGCGATGCCACAGGCGTGCCGCGCGGCATGACGGCGAACTCCTTCACCTCCGTCTCGCTCGATCCGCCGCTGCTGCTCGTCTGCATCGGCCGCGGCTCGTCCAACATCGCCGCGTTTGAAGCGGCGGAGCATTTCGCGGTCAATATCCTGGACCATGCCCAGGCCGAGGTCGCGAGCACCTTCGCCGCGCGCGGCATCGACCGGTTCGCGACCGTCGACCATCGGCCGGCCGCGACCGGCGCGCCGGTGCTGGACCCGTGCCTCAGCTGGTTCGATTGCACGCTGCATCAGCGCGTCGCCGCCGGCGACCATCTGATCCTGATCGGCCGCGTCGAGGCGTACGCCACCCGCGCGACCGAGCCGCTGGGCTTCTGCCGCGGCCGCTTCGTCAGGCTGGAGCCGGCGATGGAGGACGCACCCCGCTATCGGCGCGCCTGACGAGGATCAGCGCGACCGGTGGCGCGCTTGTCACCGGAAATCGTGCGCCCAATAATGCGTCCAGGACTTCACGGCTCCAGCACGCATCGAGGGATCTATGGCACGGAACGGCATCGAACTCGCTTACGGCCGCGGCGCGTTGCATCTGACGCTGCCGGACGAGGCGGAACCGACCGTCATCCGCAAGGCCGTGCTGCCGAAGCTGCCCGACAATGCCGCCGCAGTCCGCCACGCCTTCGATCAGCCGATCGGCGCCAAGCCGCTCCGCGAGCTGGCGCGCGGACGCAAGAGCGCCTGCATCCTGATCTGCGATATCACGCGGCCGGTGCCGAACCGGCTGTTCCTGCGCCCGATGGTCGAGACCATGGTCGAGAGCGGCATCCCGCTCGACCGGATCACCATCCTGGTCGCGACCGGCCTGCATCGCCCGAATCTGGGCGAGGAGCTGGCCGAGGTCGTGGGCGATCCCTGGGTCATGGCGAACGTCAGGGTCGAGAATCACTACGCGCGCAACACGGAAGACCACGTCGATCTAGGCCCGACCAGGACGCGCGGCACGCCGGTCAGCATCAACCGCATCCTGGTCGAGGCCGACCTGCGCATCGCGACCGGCCTGGTCGAGCCGCATTTCATGGCCGGCTGGTCGGGCGGGCGCAAGGTCGTGGCCCCGGGCGTCGCCGGCCATGCGACCATCCGCACCTTCCATTCCGCGCGCTTCATGGAGGATCCGCTCGCCATCCAGTGCAACCTGGTCGGCAATCCGCTGCATGAGGAGCAGCTCGAGATCGTCCGCATGGTGGGCGAGCTCTACGCGCTCAACACCGTGATCGACGAGGATCGCGACCTAGTCCACGTGACATTCGGCGAGATCATCCAAAGCCACCTGGCCGCGGTCGGCTTCATCGAGCACGCGACGCGCATCAAGGTCGGCCGGCGCTTCAAGACCGTCGTGACCTCCTCGGCCGGCTATCCGCTCGACAAGACCTATTACCAGACGGTCAAGGGCATGGTGACGCCGATCGACATCCTGGAGCCAGGCGGCACGCTCATCATCGCGTCGCGCTGTTCGGAGGGTTTCGGCTCGCCGGAATTCCGCGAAGCCCAGGCGCGGCTGGTCGAGCTCGGGCCCGAGCGCTTCCTGGCCACGCTCACCGCCAAGTCGCTGGCCGAGATCGACGAGTGGCAGACCGAGATGCAGCTGAAGCCCATGCGCGTCGGCCGGATCCAACTCTATACCGAGGGGCTCGACCAGGAGGAGCTGCGCATCACCGGCGTTGAGATCATCCGCTCGGTCGATGCCGCGATCGCCGACAGCGTCACCCGGCATGGCGACGGGGCCGTGGCGATCATCCCCGAAGGTCCCTACGTCGTGCCGGTCCACGAGGTCGGCTGACCCGATGCCGGACATCCATCTTGATGCGGTGGGCGGCATCGCCGGCGACATGTTCGTGGCAGCAATGCTCGACGCCCTGCCCGATTTGCAGCCGCGTGTGCTGGCGGATGCCCAAGCGGTGCTGCCGCACGGGCTCGAGGCCCGGCTCGCCGAGACACGGAACGGCGCGCTCGGCGGCCGTGGCTTCGGGCTCGCCGGCGAGGCCCATCACCATGGCCACCATCATGGTCACGACCATGCCCATGGGTCCGGCAGTTTCCTCGAGATGGTCGCGCGCATTCGCGCCGCCGATCTGCAGGAGGGCACGGCCGAGCAAGCCGTCGCCATCCTGACGCTCATCGCCGAGGTCGAGGCCGCGATCCATCAGGTGCCGGTCGAGACCGTGCATTTCCACGAGATTGCCGACTGGGACTCGTTGCTCGATGTGGTTGCGGCCGGCAGCATCGCGGCGGCGTTGCCGGGCGCGCGCTGGACCGTCTCGCCCCTGCCGCGGGGCGGCGGGCTCGTCAAGACCCAGCACGGGATGCTGCCCGTGCCGGCGCCGGCGACCGCGGCCTTGCTCACCGGCTTCGCCTGGCGCGACGACCACGTCGGCGGCGAGCGGGTGACGCCGACGGGAGCCGCGATCCTGCGGCACCTCATCGGACCCGACGGCAGCGGCACGGCGCTCTCGGGCCGGCTCGTCGCGACCGGCATCGGCACTGGCACCAGGACGCTGCCCGGCATCCCGAACGTGCTGCGCGCGCTCGCGTTCGAGGCGGTGCCGGCTTCGGCAACGCGCGAACGGATCACCACCATCAGCTTCGAGATCGACGACATGACCGGCGAGGAGATCGCGGTCGCGGCCGACCGGCTGCGCGCCGTCCCGGGCGTGCTCGATCTCACCGTCGCGCCTGTCCAGGGCAAGAAAGGCCGGCTGATGCAGTCGCTCCGGCTGCTCGTCCAGCCGGATCGCGGCGACGCGGTCGCGGAGCGCTGCTTCCTCGAGACCTCGACCATCGGGCTCCGGCTCGCCGAGGAACAGCGCATCACGCTACCGCGCAGGCTCGCGACGCGCGAGGCCGACGGCATCGCGATCGGCGTCAAGACGGTCGAGCGCGGTGGTAGTGCCAGCACCAAGGCGGAAAGCGACGACCTCGCGGGCGATAGCCTGGAGGCACGGCGGCGCCTCAAGCACCGGGCGGAAGAGGGTGGAGAGCGATGAGCGCCGATCTCGCCGCCGCCCTCGCCCGCCATCCGCACCTCGCGATCGCGGTCAGCGGCGGCGTCGACAGCATGACGCTCGCCGCCTTCGCCCATCGGCTGCAGCAAGACGGCGGCACGGTCGAGATGATCCATGCCGTGTCGCCGGCGGTACCACCGGCCGCGACGGAGCGCGTGCGGGCCAGGGCCGCGCGTGAGGGCTGGCGCCTGACCGTGACCGGCGCCGGCGAGTTCGACGACCCGCGCTACCGGGACAATCCGGTCGACCGCTGCTATTTCTGCAAGACCAATCTCTACGACCGCATCCGGTCACTGACGTCTGCCACCATCGCCTCGGGTGCCAATCTGGGCGATCTCGGCGACTATCGGCCGGGCCTGCTCGCCGCCGCCGAGCACGAGGTCGTGCATCCCTATATCGAGGCCGGGATGGACAAGGCCGCGGTGCGCGCGCTCGCCCGCGAGCTCGGATTGGACGAGGTCGCCGAGCTGCCGGCCCAGCCCTGCCTCGCGAGCCGCGTCGAGACCGGCATCGCCATCGACGCCGCCGACCTCGCCTTCGTCGACCTGGTCGAGACCCGCCTCGCGACACTCGCCCCGGCCGGCTCGGCGCTGCGCTGCCGCATCACCCGCGCCGGCATCGTGATCGAGGTCGGCGACGCGGCGATGGACCGCCAGGCGCTCGCCGATCTGGCAGAGACGCTGTGCCGCGAACACGGCCGGCAACTCGTCGGCGTCCGGCCGTACCGGCGCGGCGCCATGTTCGTGCACGGCTGATCCCATGGAATTTCCCGAGTTCCAGATCGACTGGGAGCGTGAGCGCCGCACCGGCGTGCCCGAGGCGATCTTCTGCCACGGCAAGACGCCGGCACAGATCGATGCGATCGCCGCCGCGGCCGGCGACCGGCGCCTGCTGCTGACGCGTCTCTCCCCAACCCTTCACGCGGCACTGGCGCCCGAGACGCGCGCGCTCCTCGACCATGATCCGCTGTCGGCCACAGCCTTATTGGGCGGCGGCGTGCCGCTCGCCGCGAGCGGCATCGGCATCGTCGCAGCCGGCACCTCAGACCTGGCGGTTGCGCGCGAGGCGGCGCGCACCCTCGCCTTCGCCGGCTACGACGCCGAGATCTTCGCCGATGTCGGCGTCGCCGGCCTGTGGCGGCTCATGGCCCGGCTCGACGAGTTCAGGCGCTGCCGCGTTCTGATCGCGGTCGCCGGCATGGAGGGCGCGCTGTTCAGCGTGCTGGCCGGCCTGGTCGAGGCGCCGGTCATCGCCGTGCCGACCTCGGTCGGCTATGGCGTCGCGGCCGGCGGCACCGCAGCACTCCATGCTGCACTCGCCAGCTGCGCGCCGGGCGTGGTCGTGGTCAATATCGACAACGGCTTCGGTGCCGCCGCCGCAGCACTCAAGATGCTGCGGGCCTATTCCCGCGCGATGTAGCGCCGGGCCGAGAGCGCCAGCACCGTCGCCACGAACAGGAACCCGGTCATTGCGACGAGCCCGCTGTTGAACGAGCCGGACAGGTCCTTCATCAGCCCCATGATCGACGGGCCGACGAAGCCGCCGAACACGCCCACCGAATTGATGAAGGCGAGGCCGCCGGCCGCGGCGAGGCCGGTCAGGAACCGCGTCGGGATCGTCCACAGCACGGCCCGCGCCGTGCTGGTGCCGACGACGGCGACCGTGAGGCCGATGAAGGCCGGCACGAAGGAATGCACCGCGATCGCCACGACGAGGCCGAGGCCCGAGACGAGGCAGGTCATGGCCAGGCTGAACACCGCACGGCCGCTGCGGTCGATGAAACCGGCCCAGACGACCATGACGATGCAGGCCGCGAGATTGGCGAGTGCCGTCAGCCAGCCGATCAGCATGTTGGTAAAATGCTGCTCCTTCAGGATCAGCGGCAGGAAGATCGCGACGCCATAGGCGCCGACCGTGTAGGTGAACTGGACGAGCGCCAGGGTCAGCACGCGGCCGTCCTTGAGGCTCTCCCACAGGAACTTCCGCTCGCGCTCCTTGGGTTCGGCCGCAAGCCGCCGCTGGATCAGGTCCCGCTCGGCCGGCGTCAGGAACTTCGCCTTCTGCGGCCCGTCGACCAGCAGCGCCAGCAGCAACACGCCCAGTAGGACCGCCGGCACGCCCTCGGCCAGGAACAGCCATTTCCAGCCGGCGAGGCCGAGCGCGCCGTTGAGCTGGAGCAGCGCGCCCGACAGCGGCCCGCCGATGACCGAAGAGGCCGGGATGGCAATCAGGAACCAGGCATAGATGCGCGCCCGATACTCCTTCGGGAACCAGAGGGTCAGATAGAAGGCCGCACCCGGGAAGAACCCCGCCTCCGCCGCGCCCAGGAGGAAGCGCAGCACGTAGAAGCTCGAGGGCCCGCTCGTAAATACGGTCGCCATCGAGATCAGCCCCCAGCTGATCATGATGCGGGCGAGCCAGATCCGCGCACCGAAGCGATAGAGCGCCACGTTGCTCGGCACTTCGAAGAAGCAATAGCCGATGAACAGGATGCCGGCGCCATAGCCGAACTCTGACGCGCTCAGGCCCACGTCCTTGTTCATGGTCAGTGCCGCGAAGCCGACGTTGGTCCGGTCGAGGAAGTTGACGATGTAGGCGATGGTGAGCAGCGGCAGGATGCGCCAGGCGACCCGGGCGAAGACGCGCTTCTCGTCCGCCTCGCTGGGCGCGGTCCCGGCCAGCTCGGCATAGTTCGTGGTCGCCATGTTTCTCCCCTCGTCGCTTGTTGTTCTTGACGGACCCGGCTCAGGTCGGGCGGGTGATCTCCGCCGCGAGCGCCGCACCGGCCGCCGCCGTGCCGAGCGAGCCGCCGACGTCGCGCGTGACATTGCCGTCCGCGATCAGGCGGGCGATACCGGCTTCGATCGCCCGGGCCGCCTCGCCGAAGCGCTTCGCCTGGTGGCGCTCGCCATGCCAATCGAGCAGCAGGGCCGCCGACAGCACGAGCGAATAGGGGTTGGCGACGTCCTGCCCCGCGATGTCGGGCGCCGAGCCGTGCGCCGCCTGGGCCATGGCATAGGTCGAGCCGGCATTGAGCGAGCCGCCGAGGCCGAGGCTGCCGGAGAGTTCCGCCGTCAGGTCCGACAGGATGTCGCCGAACATGTTGGTGGTGACGATCACGTCATAGCGGCCGGGATGGCGCACGGCATGGGCCATCATGGCGTCGACGATGACTTCGTCCATCTCGATGCCGGGATATCGGCCGACCGTCTCGCGGCAGATGTCGAGGAACATGCCGTCGCCCAGCTTCAGCACGTTCGCCTTGTGCACGACCGTCACCCGCTTGCGCCGCCGGAGTGCCAGCCGGCAGGCCGCGTCGGCGATCCGCTCGCAGCAGGCGCGCGTGATGCGGCGGAGCGAGACCACGACATCCGGCGTCACCAGCAGCTCGCCACTGCCCTCCGCCATGTTGCGGTCGGCGTAGAACCCCTCCGTGTTCTCGCGCACGACGACCAGGTCGAAATCCTCGACCGGGGCCGCGAGCCCCGGATAAGTGCGTGCCGGGCGGATGTTGGCGAACAGGTCGAGCTCCTTGCGGAAGAACTTCGACGGGTTGATCTGGCCCTTCGCCTCGTCCTTGAAATCGAACGTCGCCGTCGGCCCGAGCATCAGCCCGTCGGCGGCCTTGGCGAGGTCGAGCAGTTCCGGCCGGACCGTCGTGCCGTGGCGAGCGAGGCTCGCGTGGCCGACGTCATGCTCCTCCATGACGAGGCCGAGGTCGAACCGGTCCGACGCCGCGCGCAGCACCGCCTGCGTTGCCGCGGTGATCTCCGGGCCGATCCCGTCGCCGGGCAAAACGATCATCCGCATCCTGTCACTCCCCGTGGGTTTCGATATTGCGATCAGGCGGCCGCGAGCCGGCCCAGCACGTAGGGCAGGATGCCGCCGGCGCCGAGATAAGCCTCCTCGACCCGCGTATCGATGCGCAGGCGCAAGGCGACCGATTCCGCGGTGCCATCGGCGCGGCGGATGGTGAGCGTCACCGCCGCGTCGTGGCGCGCAAGATCGAACAATTCGGTTCCGTCGAGCCCGAGCGTCGTGCGGCTGACGCCGGCCGGCAGTTCGAGCGGCAGCACGCCCATGCCGACCAGGTTCTTGCGGTGGATCCGCTCGAAGCTTTCGGCGACAACGGCGCGCACGCCGATGAGCGCCGGCCCCTTGGCGGCCCAATCCCGGCTCGAGCCCGCGCCATATTCGCGGCCCGCGAATATCACGAGCGGCGTTCCTTCGGCCCGATAGCGCTCGGCAGCGTCGTACACCGTCATGATGGCGCCGCTCGGCTGATGCACCGTCCGGCCGCCCGGCTTGCGGGCGCCGGGCGGCAGCAGCGCGTTGTCGAGCCTGGGATTGGTGAACAGGCCGCGCAGCAGCACCTCGTGGTTGCTGCGCCGAGTCGAATACTGATCGAATGCGGCGGCCGGCACGCCGCGGCTCGTCAAGTAGCGCCCGGCGAGACTGTCCGCCGGAATGGCCCCGGCCGGCGAGATATGGTCGGTCGTGACATGGTCGCCGAGCAGCAGCAGCGCCCGGGCGCCGCGGACCTCGTCCTCCGCCGGCCGCACCCGGTCGAAATAGGGCGGTCGGCGGATATAGGTCGAGGCGTCGTCCCACGGGAAGGTTACGCCCGATGCGGCGGCGATCCGCGACCAGGCAGGATCGTCGCCGATGCCCGCGGCAGCGCGGCGGGCATAGGCCGGCTCGACCACTCGCGCCACGATCGCGTCGACTTCGCTGTCGTCGGGCCAGAGTTCGTCGAGCAGGACCGGCCGGCCGGCACCGTCCCAGGCAACCGGCTCGGTGCGCAGGTCGCGCGCGACCGTGCCGGCAAGCGCATAGGCCACGACCAGGCCCGGCGAGGCGAGATAGGCCGCCTGGACATGCGGGTTGATCCGGCCCTCGAAATTCCGGTTTCCGGAGAGCACGGCAGCACCGACCAGCCCGTCGCGCACACGCTCGACAATCGCCGGATCGAGAGCGCCGGAATTGCCGATGCAGGTCATGCAGCCGAAGCCCGCCACCTGAAAGCCCAGCGCATCGAGATCGGCCTGCAGGCCGGCCTCGGCCAGATAGTCGGCGACCGCCCGCGAGCCGGGCGAGAGCGAGGTGCGGACCCACGGCGGCACGCGCAGGCCAAGCTGCCGGGCGCGCCGCGCGACCAGTCCTGCCTGCACCACGAGGCGCGGATTGGCCGTGTTGGTGCAGCTCGTGATCGCCGCGATCAGCACGGCGCCGTCCGTACAATCGCGCGTCGCTCCGGGCATTTCACGCCCCTGTTCCGCGAGCAGGGTCGCGAAGCTCGAGGGCACGCCCGACAGCGCCACGCGCTGATGCGGTCGGCTGGGGCCCGCGAGGCTGGTCTCGACCGCGGCCAGATCGAGCTCGACGATCTGGGAGAATTGCAGGGCCGCTCCGGGCACCCGCCAGAGGCCCTGCGCCTTGGCATAGGCCTCGACGATTGCCGCCTGCTCGGCCGAGCGGCCGGTCGTCCGCAGGAAGCGGATCGTCACCGCGTCGATCGGGAAATAGGCGGCGGTGGCGCCATATTCCGGCGCCATGTTCGCGACGGTCGCCCGGTCGGCGAGGCTCAAATGGTCGAGCCCGTCGCCGAAGAACTCGACGAACTTGTCTACCACGCCGACCCGGCGCAGCAGCTGAGTGACGGCCAGCACCAGATCGGTCGCGGTGACACCAGGCTTGAGCCGACCGGTGGTCCGGATGCCGACGACCGCGGGCAGTTGCAGGCCGAGCGGCTCGCCCAGCGCCGCCGCCTGTCCCTCGATGCCGCCGACGCCCCAGGCGAGCACGCCCAGCGCATTGATCGTCGGCGTGTGGCTGTCCGTGCCGACCAGGCTGTCCGGCACCAGCATAGGCGTGCCGTCCGCATCCGTCTCCGCCCTCACGACGCTCGCGAGCGTCTCCAGATTGATCTGGTGGCAGATGCCGTTGCCGGGCGAGACGACCGCGAAATTGCGCAGATTCTCCTGACCCCAGCGCACGAAGGCGTAGCGCTCGGCATTCCGCTCGAAATCGCGCGCAAGATTGTAGACGGCCGCATCCGCCGTGCCGAACCGGTCGACCGCGACTGAATGGTCGATGACGAGCGTGACAGGGATGAGCGGGTTGACGCGAGCGGGATCGCCGCCCTGCGCCCGCATGGCATCCCGCATGGCAGCAAGGTCGGCCAGCGCCGGCAGGCAGGTCGTGTCGTGCATCAGCACCCGGGCCGGGCGGAACGGCACCTCCAGATCCGCCTCGGCCGTGCCGGCGAGCCAATGGGCGAAGGCCGCCAGCAGTTGAGGCTCGTGCCGCGCGACGTTTTCCGCCAAGAGCTTGAGCGAAACCGGCAGCCGGTCGAAGCCGGCGATCGTCTTCGCCACCCGGGCGAGGCTGACAATGCGCCAGCGCTTGCCCTGGATCTCGAGCGAGCCGACGAACGGCCGTTCCGTCGCAGCAGCCGAGGTCACGGCCGCGCCTCGATCCAGTCGGTCAGGAGCGCCTTCTGCGCCGCCCGGATGTGCTGGCGCGCCGCCGCTTCGGCCGCGACGGGATCGCGCGCGGCGATCGCAGCGACGATCGCCTCGTGCTCGCGCAGCGCCTCGTCGCTGCGGCCCTGGGACCGGCGGGTCTGCCGGGTGACGAGCGCCATCTGCGACCAGAGCGCGCGCAGCGGCGTCAGCAGATAGCGGTTGTGCGCGCAGACATAGATCTCCGCATGGAACTTCCTGTTGTAGCGGGCGCCGGCGACCGGGTCGCCCGCGACGCCACGCTCGAGCTCGATCAAGGCTTGCAGCGCCGCTACCTCCGCCTCGTCCGCGTAACGCGCGGCGAGCCCGGCGGCCGCCCCTTCCAGCGCTTCGCGCGCCAGGAACAGCTCGACCACCATCTGCCGGTCGAGCGATGCGATGACGATGCCGCGATAGGCCTCGTGCCTGAGCAGCCCCTCGCCGCTCAGCCGCACGAGCGCGTCGCGCACCGGCGTCCGGCTCATGCTGAGCCACGCCGTCAACTCCGTCTCCTTGATCCGTGCGCCGGGCGCGAACCGGCCGGTCTGGATCGCATCGAAGATCCGGTCATAGGCGATCTGCGCGAGCGACGCGCTGCCGTCGGCGGCCTCGTCCGAGGCGGGGAGGAGGTCGAGAGAGGAGGACATCAGACGTTCGGGGCTCGGGTGAAGTCGAACAGCGTCGTCTTGCTAAGGTCGTCGTCGTACCAGGCAGCGACGCCGGCTCGGCGCTCGCCGACATAGGTCGGCACACCCCCCTCGAGCACCATCGGCAGGTCGTGGCCGGGCACGAGCAGGGTATCGGGCCGGTCGCGCCACAGGCGCCAGATCATCTCGATCGAGCCGCGGGAGGCGGCCTCGTCCATGGTCATGTCCGCGGCGTGCGATACGAGCTCGGCGCGGTTCTTGGCGGCGTCGCCGCTGAACAGCACCCGCCGCCGCTCGCCGTCGAGCTGGAACACCAGGCAGCCCGGCGTATGGCCGGGCGCGCGCACGGCGCGGATGCCAGGCAGGACCACGTCGCCATCGGTGATCAACGCCAGCCGCGGGCTCTCGGCGAGCGCCCGCACATAAAGCTCCGGCAGGACCGGATCGCCCCAGAGCGGCAGGGCCCATTCCATCTCGACCCGGCCGATATGGATGCGTGCCTTGGGGAACAGCACCCAGTTGATCGAGTGATCGTAATGCGCGTGGGTCAGGAGCACGTCGGTCACGTCGGCCGCGGTGAGGCCGGCGCGGGCGAGGCCGGCATGGATCGCCTTCCGCGCGCTGAAGGCGCCCGTGTCGACAACGACGACCCGGCCCTCCAGGCGCAGCAGCGCGATCGTGCTCCAGCCGAGGCCGCCGTGGCACAGCGACCGGCCGGGGAAACCCTGGACCAGGATGGTGAGGTCGAAGGCCGGATCGGTGAATTTCTGCAGGTCTTGGCTCATCCCCTCGCCTCCTCGGCCGCCAGCATGTCGAGATCCGCTTGCGCAACGATGACGCCCTGGCGCCGCTGTTCCGCGGCGCGCCGGGACTCGCGCTCGCCCGGCATCAGGATCTCGTCGAACCCGTCGGCGCGCGGGCACGCCTTGGCGCGCCGGACCAGATCGTCCATGTCGGCCCGGTATTGCCCGTCGGGCAGGAACAGGTCGGGCCGGAACGCCAGGAACAGGTGGCCGACGTTCTGCGGCGCGCTGAAATCCGAATATTGGTCGCGCACCCCACCGCCGAACGCCGCACCGGCCATGACGCCGGCCATCGCCTCCATCATGAGCGACAGGCCGGAGCCCTTGGGGCCGCCCAACGGCAGCACGACGCCGCGATAGGCCGCCGCCGCATCGGTCGTGGGCTTGCCGTGCTCGTCGAGCGCCCAGCCTTCGGGAATGGGTTCGCCCCGCTGCATCGCCCGGCGGATCTTGCCGCGCGCCGCAACCGAGGTCGCCATGTCGAGCAGCAGCGGCGGCTCGGCACCGGCGGGTGCTGCCATGCCGAGCGGGCTCGTGCCGAGGAACGGCGTCTTGCCGCCCCAGACCGGCATGGTGCGCGACGCATTGGTCAGCACCATCGCCGCGAGCCCCGCGTCCACCGCCTGCAGCAGATAGGCCGTCGCCATGCCGAAGTGATTGCTGTGCCGGGCGAAGACCAGACCCACGCCATAGGTCTGTGCCCGCTCGATCGCCGCCGCCATCGCCGCAGTGCCGACGACAAAGCCCATGCCGTTGTCGCCGTCGAGCCGGGCCATGACCGGCGTCGGCGTCTCGAGCGCCAGCGTCGGGCGCGGATTGACGAGGCCTTCGCGCAGCCGCCGGGCATAGATCGGGATGCGGCTGATGCCGTGGGTCGCGACCCCGCGCATGTCGGCCTCGATCAGGCATTCCGCGACGCGCGCGGCGTGGTCCGCCGCGAGGCCGAGCCCGGCGAAGATCCCGGCAACCCGCGCCTGCAGCGCGTCATAGGCGATCATACGGCTGTCGGACATGAGCAGGCGACCCTCCCTCCACTTCCGAGTTTTGAACATTTGTATACAGAAGTTCTCATCTGTACAAGAATGCCTGCAAGACAGAAAGTCGCAGCCTCGGGAGGAAGAAGCCGATGACGGAACGGAACGAGCGGACGGTCTTGGGCGTGCGCCACGGTGCGCCGGCTTTCGAGGTGCCAGCGGGCGCCACCGATACCCACGTGCATGTCTTCGGGCCGGCGGAGCACTTCCCGTTCGCGGCCGACCGCAGCTATACGCCGGGCGCAGCAGCCGTCGCCGATCTTGAGCGCCTGCAGGCGCTGCTGCGGCTCGATCGCGTCGTGCTGGTCCAGCCGAGCCCTTACGGCACCGACAATCGCTGCCTGCTGGCCGCTCTGAGTGAACTCGGTGCCCGGGCGCGCGCCGTCGCGGTCGTCGATCCGATCGCCTCGGATGAGGAACTGCAGCATCTTCGTGCCGCCGGCGTGCGCGGCGTGCGGCTCAACCTGGAAAGCGCCGGCCAGCACGATCCGGCGGTGGCGCTCGACGGTGTGCGGCGGCTCGCCGCGCGGATCGCCCCGCTCGGCTGGCATCTGCAGACCTACACGACGCTGCCGGTGATCGCCGCCCTCGAGGCCGAGCTCTCAACCCTGCCGGTACCGCTGGTCATCGATCATTTTGGCCGGGCCACCGCAGCCCGCGGCATCGAGCAGCCGGGCTTCGCCGCCCTCCTCGCCCTGGTCGGCGCCGGCCGGGCCTATGTCAAGCTGTCGGCGCCCTGCCGCATCTCCGCCGCATCCGACTATGCCGACGTCGCCGATATCGCCCAGGCACTGATCCGCGCCAATCCGGATCGGATGCTGTGGGCCACGGACTGGCCCCATACGGCGCGCCGGCGCAACCCAAACGCCCTTCTCGCCGCGATCGAGCCGTTCGAGCCCGAAGACGACGGTCGCGCGCTCAACCGTCTCAACGAATGGACCGCCGGCGACCGGGACCTCATGCACCGCATTCTGGTGCGCAACCCCGCGCGGCTGTATGGGTTCTAGCGTGGAACGGAGGCTCGGGTGCGCGTCAGGGTCTTGTCGCGGGCGGAGGTCGAATCGGGCGGCGCCGAAGGGGCCGATGCCGTCATCTCGATTTGCGCGCCCAAGCAAGAGCGGACCCATGAGCTGAACGCGGCGCTGGCCCAGGCGACGCGGCGCGAAAGCGCGCGGCTCCTCACCCTTTGCTTCGACGACATCGGGCTGGAGCGGCACGGCGCGCTCGTGGGGCCGACCATGGAGGACGTATCGCGTGCCATCGAGTTCGGCCGGCGCGTCGTGGCCGGCACCGATTTCTTCGACGGACCGAGCCCGCATCCGCCCTTGATCGCCGTCCATTGCGAATGCGGCCAGAGCCGATCCGCCGCCGTGGCGCTCGCGCTGCTCGCCGACAGCCTCGGCCCCGGGCGAGAGCGCGAGGCGGTCAACACGCTGCTGCGCCTCGACATCGAGGACCGCATGCATCCCAATCCGCGGATCGTCAGCCTCGCCGACGCCTGCCTGTTCCGCTATGGCCGCCTCGGCCAATGCCTGCAGGAACTATCCCCGCGCTACGCACAATCGTGCGCCTTCTGGCAGAAGGCCGCGGCACAGGACGGCGGCTCCTGAGCGCGCAGCGACAGCCGGCTCAGCCCTTGATCCAGCTGCCGAGCGCCTGCTTGCCGACCGCATAGCCCGACTGCTTGTGATCCTCGATCGACTGGGCCGAGAAGTCATAGTCCCGCGACGGCTGCTCGCCGGGTTCCGGCGGCCGGGCGATCCTGAGCGTCGTCATCGGCGCCGTCTCGGCCATCAGCTGGATATAGCGCGGCCGCTGCATCAAACGCTCCGCCGCCTCCGGGGCAACGTCGACGAGGATGTCGCGGACGAGCGACTGGAAATCGAGCACGATCTCACGCGTCCTGACGTCGTTGCGGATCCGCTCGGCATAGAGGATCTCGTCCCGGCGCTTCAGCACTTCCATCAGGTTGGTCGGCAGTGCTGCCTTGTTCGCGAACAGGTCGACGATCACGACCCGCTTGCCGACGGCGCCGCAGCGATCGATCACGAGTTCGAGCGGCGAGTTGCTGACGATGCCGCCGTCCCAGTAGTTGCGCCCGTCGATCGTCGTCCAGGGGAAGGCCGGCGGCAGGCTGCCGCTCGCCAGGATGTGCTTCGGCGTCAAGGCCTGGGCATAGCTGTCGAAGATCTCGATCTGCGCCGTCTCGACATTGACGGCACTCACGAGCAGCCGCACCGGGCTGCTCGCGAGCCCGGCGAAATCGACGTATTTCTCCAGGAGATCGAGCACGGGCGAGGTGTCGTAGAAGCTCGTCCAGTTCTTGGACAGCAGCGCGAAATCCATGGGCGCCGAAAGCCAGCGCGGGCGAAAGAAATGCGGCGAGCCCAGGCTGGCGGTTTGCCAGGCGCCGAGCCCGCGCCTCAGCGCCTCGTCCGGCACGGGCGGCGACAGGATGACGAGCTCGCGCCAGAAGGATTCGAGCGCCTCCGTCGCATGGCGCGGATTGCCGGCGATGATCGCCCCATTGAACGCGCCGATCGAGACGCCGGCCACGATGTCGGGGTAGACCTGATCCTCCTCCATCGCCTTCACCACGCCGGCCTCGAATGCGCCGAGCGCGCCGCCGCCCTGCAGGATCAGCACCGTCTGGGCCGGCAGCCGGTCGAACGGGGTGGCAGTGTCGCCGAGCGCCTGTCTCAAGTCGTAGAGATTGGTGCGGTAGCGGATCATCGCCTCCACCGCCTTCGTCTCGCTCGCCGGCCGGTCCATGGTGAAGAGGCCGCGCGGCACATTGTCCTTCATGTAGAGCAAGGCGTAGGAGCCGCTGTCGAGCGAGCCGCGGCCGACATGCTCGTCCGCCGTCCGGGGCGAGCCCAGGAATTCGAAGCTGAAATCGAACACGTCGCAGAAGAAATACGAGATGTCGTCGTAGACCAGGTTCTGGCCCAGCATGTTGCGCGCCGCGAGGCGGCCCTGCTTGATCGCATTGTCCCAATGCTCGATGCGGCGGCGTCGGTTGAACACAGGATCGAAGAAATTCGCGACATCGCCGGCGGCGAAGATGGCGGGGTTGCTCGACTGCAGGTGCCGGTCGACGAGGATGCCGTTGTCGAGATCGAGGCCGCTGCCGTCGAGGAAGCTCGTCTCCGGCTGGACGCCGATCGCCACCAGCAGGAGGTCGCACGGCAGCTCGCTCCCGGACCGCGTCACCACCTTCGAGACCTTGTTCCGGCCGACGATCTTCGCGACCGTCTCGTTCAGCATGACGTCGACTTCGTTGCGATAGCAGTAGTCGTGGAAGAAGGCTGAGAGCGACGGTGCGCGCAGGCGCGGGAACACGGTGTCGCGGAATTCCACGACCGTGACCCGCACGCCCTTGCGGCGGAGCGCGGTTGCGACCTCGAGCGAAAGGAAGCTGCCGCCGATGATGACCGCGTTCTTGGCCGTCTCCGCCGCCGCGCGGATCGCCGCACTGTCCGCGAGTGTGCGGAGGTTATAGATGCCGGCCAAGTTCGCATTCGGCAGATCGAGCCGGTACGGCCGGGCGCCGGTCGCGATCAGCAGCTGGCCATAGGCGATCTCGCCGTTCTTGTCGGTCGAGACGATCTTGCGCGCCGGATCGACCGCGACCGCACGCGTGCCGAGCATGGTCTCGATCCCCTGCTCCGCATAGAACGCGGCGTCATAGACGAGCACCCGGTCCTCGGCCCATTCGCCGCGCAGGAATTCCTTGGAGAGCGGCGGCCGGTGATAGGGCAGCGTGTCCTCGGCCGAGAGCAGCAGAATACTGCCCTTCGCCCCCTCGAGCCGCAGCGTCTCGGCGGCCGTCGCATTCGCAAGGCCGCCGCCCAGCAGAAGGAAATCAACCTCTTTCATCGGTCCCTCCCACCGGCGCCGAATGTCTCGGCCAGGATGCCTATATCTAGCAATCCGGAGGGCGCCAGGCCACCGCTGATCACAGCTGTTTGAAGTCCGGCTCCCTCGCCGGCCAATCGGTCAAGATCACCCCGCCGGCGCGGCGGCGACGGCCGGTTCGCCCAGCAGGAACGCCAGCGCCGCCTCGCACGACTGCTCGACCTTGAGCGCCAGCAATCCATCGGCACGGGTCCGGCCGAGGTTGACCGCCGCGATCGGCTTGCCGGCACGCGCGGCCGTCTGGACGAAGCGGAAGCCGGAATAGACCATGAGCGAGGAACCGACGATCAGCATCGCCTCGGCCTCGGCCAAGTGATGCGTGGCGGTGTCGACCCGCTCACGCGGCACGTTCTCGCCGAAGAACACGACGTCGGGCTTCAGCACCCCGCCGCAATGCCGGCACGGCGGCACGATGAAGGACTGGAACTCGGCGCTCTCGAGATCGGCGTCGCCGTCCGGCGCATCGGCGGCGTCGAGATCGGTCCAGGCCGGATTGAGCCGGACAAGCTCATCCTGCAGCTCGGTGCGCGGCATCCGCCGCTCGCAGCCCATGCAGCGGACCAGGTCGAGCCTGCCGTGCAGGTCGATCACCCGGGCGCTGCCCGCCGTCTGGTGCAGACGGTCGACGTTCTGGGTCAGGAGCAGCTCGCTCCGGCCCATCGCCTCGAGCCGCGCCAACGCGCGGTGGGCGCCGTTCGGCCGGGCTTGGCCGAAGCGCCGCCAGCCGACCATGCTGCGCGCCCAGTAGCGCCGACGGGTCGCCAGATCGCCCATGAAGGCCTGGTAGGTCACGGGCGGGGTGCGCTTCCAGTTGCCCTCGGCATCGCGATAGTCGGGAATGCCCGAGTTCGTGCTGCAGCCGGCACCCGTCAGGACAAAGAGACGTCGATGCCGATCGACGAACTCCTCGAGGCTGGTTCGTTTCGTCATGGGCGAGAGATTAGCGTTGCCGGGCGGCGCCCGCCATCGCCTTCGGCGCGCCCTGCGCTCGCGCCGTTAGCGCGCGGCTGGCCGCGACGACAGGCCGAACAGGAAATTCAGCACCAGGGCAGCACCGGCGCGGCCGGTCATGTCGTCATGGTCGAACGGCGGCGAGATCTCGACCAGGTCGAAACCCGCGACCTTCGGATGCGCGCCGATGCGGCGCAACGCGTCCTGGACGTCGCGCGCGTCGAGGCCGCTCGGGTTCGGTGCCGCGGTCCCGGGTGCCTGGCTCTGATCGATGCAGTCGATGTCGACCGAGATATAGATCGCGTCTGTTCCGTCGGCGGCGAGCGTGAGCGCCCGCTGGACCGCGCTCGCCATCCCGCTCCGGCGCACTTCGCCGGCCGGGATCACGGTGACACCCATGTCCGCGGCATAGCCTGCAAGCTGGGGGGAGTTCGCGAACTCCGCCATGCCGATCTGCACCAGGTTGCGCCCGGCGAGGACGCCCGACGGCAACTCCAGGGCCTTCCGGAACGGCACGCCGCTCGATTCCGCGCCCAGATGCGCCTGGCGCAGGTCGTGATGGGCGTCGAAATGAATGACGCCCAGGCGACGGCCCGGCCCCAGCGCCTGGGCGACACCGCGGATCAGGGGAAAGGCGATCGAATGGTCGCCGCCGATCGACACCGGCACGATGCCGCGCCGGACGAGGGTCGCGATCGCGGCACTGATCCGGTCGAACGTGCCGGCCATGTCCGTGACGGCGACCTGGACGTCGCCGATGTCCGCCGCGCGCAGGTCGGTCATGGCCCGGCCTTCGGCGCTGCTGAAGGTCGTGTAGTACATCATCGAGCGCCGGACCGCGTCGGGACCGTGACGCGAGCCCGTCCGGACGACCGACGCGCCGTCGAACGGGATGCCGATGAGCGCGGCGCTGAGCCCGTCGAGCCGCCCGTCCCACTGCAGCCAGCTGCCGGCCCGGTGCTCCCCGGGGTCGCCCTTCATGGTGTTCACGACGATGCCGGGCGGTAGCAGGTTGAGGTCGGCGAATTCAGGCATAAGGCGTCTCGATATCTGTTTCGGCCAGAAGCCGATTACTGTTCCACGTAGTTGCCGTCGTGCCAGGCGTACATGACGTATTTCGGGTCCACGATGTCGCCCTTGGCGTCGAAGCGGATCTGGCCGACGACGGTCTCGAACGGCCGGCCGCTGTGGAGCGCCGCTTCGAGCTTCGGCGCATCGACGCTACCCGCCGCGGTCGCCGCCTCGGCCAGCACCTGGAACGCCGCGTAGGTGTAGAGCGCGAAGCCGTCTGGGCTCTGGCCCGCTGCCTTGAACTCGGCGACGAGGGCCTGGCCGGCCGCACTCTTCCGCGGATCCGGCGGATGCGTCATCAGCGTCCCTTCGGCCGCGGGCCCGGCAATCCGCCAGAAGTCATCCGTCAGAATGCCGTCGCTCGCGATGAAGGTCGCGCCCAGGCCCTGGTCATGGGCCTGGCGGATCAGCAGCCCGGCCTCGGTCTGGTAGCCGCCGTAATAGACGGCATCGACCCGAGCCTCCTTGAGCTTGCTGATGAGCGCCGAGAAATCCCGCTCTCCCTGGTTGACGCTCTCCTCGAGCACCTCGTGAAGACCGGCGCCGTTCATGCCCTTCGTTGTCTGGGTCGCGACGCCCAGGCCAAAGGCGGACTTGTCGTGAACGATCGCCACGCGCTTGAAATGGGCCGCCAGATATTGCCCGGACACGGCGCCCTGCGCGTCGTCCCGACCGCAGGTCCGGAAGATCTCGTTCCAGCCTTTGGTCGACGCGTCGTCGGTCAGCGCCGGGTTCGTCGAGGCCGGCGTGATCATCGGCAGGCCGGCTTCGTGATAGACGGCGGACGCGGGAATGGACGAGGACGAGCAGAAATGCCCGACGACCGCGAAGACGCCGGCGCCGCTCAACTGGTTCGCGACGCTCACGGCCTGCTTCGGCTCACATTGATCATCGCCGAGCCGGAGCTTGAGGTGGCGCTTCAGAACGCCGCCCTGCTTGTTGAGATCGGCCACCGCCAGCTCGGCGCCGCTGCGCATCTGCTCGCCGAACGCTGCCGCGGACCCCGTGAACGGTCCGGCGGCGGCGACGACGAGATCCGGCTCCGCCAGGGCCGGCGTGCCGGCCGCGACACCAGCCGCGACCATCGCCAAGACGCCAAAGGAACCCGCCAACCGTGCTCTCCGTCCCATCTCCTGCTCCCGCGGCTCGAGAAGGCATGTGCCCGTTACCGCTCATAGTGACGTGACGGAAAATTGACACAAAACGATCTTTGATCACTAGATAGATGAATTCATTTCATGAAGAACGGCCATGCGACCGCTGCCTTTGGACCCGCTCCGCACCTTCGACCACGCGGCCCGCCATGAGAGCTTCGCCCGGGCGGCGCGCGCGCTGCATCTGACGGACAGTGCGGTCAGCCACCAGATGCGGCGCCTGGAGGAGGCGATCGGCTTCCGCCTGTTCGAGCGGCGCGGCCGCCGCTTGGCCCTGACCGACGCCGGCCGGCTGTTTCACCAGAGCGTCCAGGAAGGCCTCGCCACGATCGCCGACGCGGCATCACAGCTCGCGACGCGCCATGGCGAAACGTCGGGGCCGCTCGCGATCGCGGCACCGCCGATGTTCGCCAGCAAGTGGCTGGCGCCCCGGCTCGGCGAATTCGCCCGGACGCACCCATCGATCCGCTGCACGGTGCATGTGATGGACAACGACGCGATCCCGACCGCGCCCGGTATCGACGTCGGCATCGCCTTCGGCCGCGGCGGCTGGCCCGGCAAGTTCGTCGAAGTCCTGTCGGCCGCCGAGCTCTCGCCCGCCTGCAGCCCCCGGCTGCTGGGCGACCGGGGCGGCCTGATCAAGCGGATCGACGAACTGTCGGAGGTCCTGCTGCTGCACCAGGACGATGGCACGGAATGGCGCCGCTGGCTCGTCGCGGCCGGGCGCGATCAGGCGCTGCCGGGCGGCCGGCACATGTATTTCACCGACGTGAGCGTCGCGATCGACGTCGCCCTCCACGGCGACGGCATGGTGCTGGTGAGCGATGTGCTCTCCTCGCAGCATGTCCAGGACGGGGCACTCGTCCGGCCGTTCTCGACCACCGTGCGCGCCGAGGGCAGCTGGTGCTCCATCGTGGAGCCGCGCCGGCGCAGCGCGCCCAGCGTCGACATGTTCCTCGCCTGGCTCGGCCGCCTCTTCCCGCAGGCCCGCGCCCGCGCGCGTTCGCAGCGATGACGGGGCCTGCTGCGGGTCAGCAAATCATTTGTCCCTAGCTGCGGGGTTCGGCAAAAAAAGGCGCCGGCCGGAGATCCCGCCGGCGCCCAAAACAAGCTAATCCCCTGGCGCGTCTTGCTGGATCAGGCAAGCTCGAAGCGATCGAGGTTCATCACCTTGGTCCACGCCGCCACGAAGTCCTTCACGAACTTCTCCCTCGAGTCCGCGCACGCGTAGACTTCCGCAAGCGCCCGCAGCTGCGAGTGCGACCCGAAGATGAGATCGGCGCGCGTGCCGGTCCACTTGACCTCGTTCGTCTTCCGGTCGCGCCCCTCGTACACGCCGTCCGGACCATCGGCCGGCTGCCACAGCGTGCTCATGTCGATCAGGTTGATGAAGAAGTCGTTCGTCAGCGTGCCCGGCCGCTTGGTGAAGACGCCGTGTTTGGACTTCCCGGCATTGGCGCCGAGCACGCGGAGGCCGCCGACGAGAACCGTCATCTGCGGCGCCGTCAACGTCAGCAGTTGTGCCCGATCGACCAGCAGTTCCTCGGCCGAGAGGCGCTGCTCGGCGCGGAGATAGTTGCGGAACCCATCGGCCGTCAGTTCCAGCGGTGCGAAGGATTCCACGTCGGTCTGGTCTTGCGATGCGTCCGTGCGCCCCGGTGTGAACGGGACATTCACATTCAGCCCGGCGTCCTTCGCGGCTTTCTCGATCGCGGCACTACCGCCGAGAACGATCAGGTCGGCCAGCGAAACCTTCTTGCCGCCCGACTGGGACGCATTGAACTCCTTCTGGATCGCTTCGAGTGTGTGCAGCACCGTCGCGAGCTCGGCCGGCTGGTTGACGTCCCAGTCTTTTTGCGGTGCCAGGCGAATGCGGGCGCCGTTCGCGCCGCCCCGCTTGTCGGAGCCACGGAACGTCGACGCCGACGCCCAGGCCGTCGTGACCAGCTGGGACACGGTGAGGCCGGACGCGAGGATCTTCGCCTTCAAGGCTGCAATCTCCTGCTCGCCCACCAGCGGATGATCCACGGCGGGGACCGGGTCCTGCCAGGCCAGCTGCTCCTTCGGCACGAGCGGGCCGAGGTAGCGGGCGACCGGGCCCATGTCGCGGTGCGTCAGCTTGAACCATGCCCGGGCGAACGCATCGGCGAGCTGATCCGGGTTCTCGTAGAAGCGCCGCGAGATCTTTTCGTAAGCCGGATCGAGCCTCAGGGAGAGGTCGGTCGTCAGCATGGCCGGCGCGTGCCGCTGTGTCGGGTCGTGCGCATCCGGCACCGTGCCGGCGCCGGCGCCGCCCTTCGGCGTCCACTGGTAGGCGCCGGCCGGACTCTTGGTCAGTTCCCATTCGTAGCCGAACAGGTTCGAGAAGTACTCGTTGCTCCATTTCGTCGGCGTCTTGGACCAGATGACCTCGATGCCGCTGGTGATCGCGTCACCGCCCTTGCCCGTGCCGAACTTGCTTTTCCAGCCGAGGCCCATCTCCTCGATGGCGGCACTTTCCGGCTCCGCACCCACCAGGGTCGCATCGCCGGCGCCATGGGTCTTGCCGAAGGTATGCCCCCCGGCGATGAGCGCCACCGTTTCCTCGTCGTTCATGGCCATGCGGCGGAAGGTCTCGCGGATATCGCGCGCCGCCGCGACGGGATCCGGCTTGCCGTTCGGGCCTTCCGGATTGACGTAGATGAGCCCCATCTGCACGGCACCCAGGGGGGTCTGCAGATCCCGGTCGCCGGTATAGCGCTCGTCCGCCAGCCATTTGCCCTCGGGGCCCCAGTAGATGCTGTCATCGGGTTCCCACGTGTCGGGGCGCCCGCCGCCGAAACCGAACGTCTTGAAGCCCATCGATTCGAGGGCGACGTTGCCCGCGAGAACGATCAGGTCGGCCCAGGAGAGTTTCCGGCCGTATTTCTGCTTGATCGGCCACAAGAGCCGGCGCGCCTTGTCGAGGTTGGCGTTGTCCGGCCAGCTGTTGGTGGGCGCGAAGCGCTGCTGGCCGGCGCCGGCGCCGCCGCGGCCGTCGCCGATGCGGTACGTGCCGGCGGCGTGCCACGCCATCCGAATGAACAGCCCGCCATAGTGACCGAAGTCGGCCGGCCACCAGTCCTGCGAGTCCGTCATCAGGACATTGAGATCCTTGACGACGGCGTTGAGGTCGAGACTCTTGAATTCCTTGGCGTAGTCGAACGTCTCGCCCATGGGATTGGACAGGGCCGAGTGTTGGTGGAGAACCTGAAGATTCAGCTGGTTCGGCCACCAGTCACGATTCGTGGGGCCGCGCGTCCCGCCTGTGAACGGGCACTTGCTTTCACTTGGCATGTTTCCTCCGATCGAGTTCCGCTTTTCCCTTTCCGAGCCTAAAGTTCATCAGTCCGTGAAAAGTGATCCGGCTTCACGGCCTGCGACGCATCGGGGCACCACCGCAAGCTGTGTTGCGCAGTGCTGCCTGTCACGAGGTTGCCGCCGTCGGCATCGAGATGGATCAAGGAGATGAATCCGAACGTCCGCTCCGGGGTACGACCGATCAAACTCACGAGCCAGTACGATAGGACTGCTTTTGGGTGCATGGCAACCCGGGGCGCACTGCCGGCGCGGGTTACGATGATGGCCCGACCGCAGATCGGTTCGGCGAGCGCCGTCAGGCCGGGCCTTAGTCGATCGACACCTGGTTTTCTTCAAGGAAACTGGAGCGGGTGAAGGGAATCGAACCCTCGTCGTAAGCTTGGGAAGCTTCTGCTCTACCATTGAGCTACACCCGCGCCGGGCCGCTGGGGCGGCGCGTGGTGCCGGGATCGATGTTAGAATGATCGTCCAGGGCACGGCGGCGGACTATAGGGAGCGGCCTTGGACCTGGCAAGGGGGTTGGGCGTCGGTCGTCCCGTAAGGCTGCCCCATGCCTGGTTCCGGCCCGGCAGGGGTTGCCTGCCGCCGCCCGCTTGGGGCAAGACAGGGATGACATTCGGCCGGGCCGGACTTGCAACGGCGCGAGTCCAGCCCCACCCTCTTTCAAAAGTGCGTCCGGACGAAGCAGCGCCGGCGAAGAAGTGAACGCCCATGTACTCCGAGACGACTCGCGATATTCGCGTCACCGTGCGCCCGATCTACCTCGACGACCAATCCTCGCCCGACGAGAATCATTTCGTGTGGGCCTATCGGGTGCTTATCGAGAACTTGGGCCGCGAGACGGTACAGCTCAGGAGCCGGCACTGGCGCATTACCGACGGCATCGGCCGCCGCCAAGAGGTGAAGGGCGCCGGCGTCGTCGGCGAGCAGCCGGTGCTGGCGCCCGGACAGTCGTTTGAATACCAGAGCGGCACGCCGCTCTCGACCCCGTCCGGCATCATGGACGGCACCTATCAGATGGAGACGTCGGACGGCGAGGCGTTCGACGTGCGCATTCCCGCCTTCTCGCTCGACTCCCCTCACCAGCCGACGCAACGGCACTAGCAAGCGATCAAGGAATTAGCAGGATGGCCGATGGAACGTTGGAGAAGCTGACCCGGTCCGACGAGAAGCCGACCCGGCTCAACAACCGGCCGGGCAAGAAGCCAACCCGGACCGAGGCCGAGGCGGCGGTCAGAGTGCTGCTGCGCTGGGCCGGTGACGATCCGGCGCGCGAGGGCCTGGAGGGCACGCCCGACCGGGTCGTGCGCGCGTTCGAGGAGTGGTTCGCGGGCTATAGCGAAGATCCGCAGGCGATCCTGGAACGGACGTTCGAGGAGGTCGAGGGCTACGACGAGATCGTGTTCCTGAAGGACATCCGGTTCGAGAGCCATTGCGAGCACCATATGGCGCCGATCATCGGCCGGGCGCATATCGCCTATCTGCCGGACCGGCGCGTCGTCGGCATCTCGAAGCTCGCCCGCCTGGTCGAGGTCTATGCCAAGCGCCTGACCATCCAGGAGAAGATGACGGCGCAGATCGCCAACACGCTGAACGACGTGCTGCAGCCGCGCGGCGTCGCCGTCGTGATCGACGCGGCGCATCAATGCATGACGACGCGCGGCGTGCACAAGCCCGGCGTCTCGATGATGACGAGCCGCATGCTGGGCGTGTTCCGCGACGATGCCACGACCCGCCGCGAGTTCCTGGCCATGCTCAACTCGCCCAGCAACCCCGGGCCCAGCGTTTGATGGTTGGGCGTTTGAAGCGGGGCGTTTGATCATGGACACGGCCCATGACCGCGCGCTCTTCGACCGGCTGATCGGGTTCGACACGACCTCGGCCAAGTCGAACCTGGCCTTGATCGACTGGGCCGCGAACTATCTCGACGGCCACGGCATCGCCACGCGGTTGACTTACGACGCGGACCAGCAGAAGGCCAACCTGTTCGCGACGATCGGGCCGGAAATCCCGGGCGGCGTCGTGCTGTCCGGTCATACCGACGTGGTGCCGGTCGACGGCCAGGATTGGTCGAGCGACCCGTTCCGCCTCGTCGAACGCGACGGCAAGTTCTACGGCCGCGGCACCGCCGACATGAAGGGCTTCATCGCGCTGGCGCTGGCCCGGGCCGAGCGCTTCAAGCAGCAGGCCCGGCGCGTGCCGATCCATTACGCCTTCTCGTTCGACGAGGAGGTCGGCTGCCACGGCGTGCGCCATCTCTTGGCCGATCTGCCGACCGGAGAGCGCCGCCCGCGCCTCGCCATCATCGGCGAGCCGACGCTCATGACCGTGGCCAACGCCCACAAGGGGGCGACGATCCTGACGACACGCATCACCGGGCTCGAAGGCCATTCGAGCGCGCCCGACAAGGGGGTGAACGCGATCATGGCCGGGGCCGAGATCCTGCAGCTGATCGGCCGGATGGCCGAGGAGCGCAAGGCAAAGCCGGTCGCGGGCAGCCCGTTCGAGCCGCCCTATACCACCTTCAACGTCGGCGTGATCGAGGGCGGCACTGCCCACAACATCGTGGCGCGCGACTGCCGCATCGTCTGGCAGTACCGGCTGATGCCGGGCGACCATGACCATGACATCAAGGAGCGGCTCGGCCGCTTCGTCGAGGATGAGCTCCTGCCGCGCATGCGCAGGGTCCATCCGGGCGCCGCGATCGTGACCGAGGCGGACATCGACCTGCCCTGCCTGGTGCCGGAGCCGGAGGGCGCTGCGGAGGCGCTGGTGCGCGAGCTCACCGGCGCCAACGGCACGAGCGTCGTCTCGTTCGGCACGGAGGCCGGGCTGTTCCAGGAGGCCGGCATGAGCGCCGTCGTGTGCGGCCCAGGCTCGATCGAGCAGGCGCACAAGGCCGACGAATTCATCTCGCTCGACCAATTTGCCCAGGGCGGCCGGTTCCTCGATCGGCTCGGCGACTGGGTGGCGAAACAATAATTCGACCGCAAGGGCCGGATGTCAGGCCGACGGCCGATCGACCACATTCCTGATAACGAGAGTTCATCAGGAGATGGGACCATGCAAGCCATGACCAGGATCGACGTCGCCCCGACCCAGGTTGCCCCAGTCAAGGCCAATGATGCCGAAGCCCGCCGCTATGGGAGCGACGAGGCGCGCTGGCAGGCGGTGTGCACCCGCGACCGGGCCGCCGATGGGCAGTTCTTTTTCGCGGTCGCGACGACCGGCGTCTATTGCCGGCCCAATTGTGCGGCGCGCCAGCCGCGGCGCGAGAATGTGCGCTTCTTCGACACGATCGCGGACGCCGAAGCCGCGGGCTTCCGCGCCTGCAAGCGCTGCCGGCCGACGGGTCGCTCGATCGAGGAGACGCAGGCGGACGCGGTCCGCCGCGCCTGCCGGATGATCGACGAAGCCGAGACGCCGCCTGCCTTGGCCGAGCTTGCGGACGCGGTCGGCATGAGCCCGTTCCACTTCCACCGCGTGTTCAAGGCGGCACTCGGCGTGACGCCCAAGGACTATGCCGCCGCCCGCCGCATCGAGCGGCTGAAGCAGGAGCTGGGCGACGGCACGCCCGTGTCCCAGGCGATCTACGGTGCCGGCTTCGGCTCGTCGAGCCGGCTCTACGAGACGACCCATGCGACGCTCGGCATGACGCCCGCCGCGTTCCAGAAGGGCGCCAAGGGCAAGCGGATCGACTGGACCGTGACCGAGACCACGCTCGGGCCGCTCTTGATCGCGGCCACGGCGGATGGCGTCTGCATGATCGAGTTCGGCGCGGACGAGACCGCGCTCGAGGCCGAGCTTGCGGCGCGCTTCCCGTCGGCCGATCGCAGCCGCGCGGACCAGACGCTTGCCGATCATGTCGCCACGATCGCGGCCTATATCGAAACGCCTTCGCGCGGCCTGAGCCTGCCGCTCGATGTGCAGGGCACGGCGTTCCAGCGCCGGGTCTGGCGCGCGCTCCAGGCGATCCCGCCCGGCCGGACCCAGACCTATGGCGAGGTCGCGGCGGCCCTGGGCCAGCCGACCGCCGCCCGCGCCGTGGCGCGCGCCTGCGCCACCAACGAGCTGGCCATGGCGATCCCCTGCCACCGCGTCGTGGGTGCAGGCGGGAAGCTCGCCGGCTATCGCTGGGGTCTCGAGCGCAAGCAGGCGTTGCTCGCCGCCGAGAAGAAGGCGGGGTAGAGAGCCTTACCAGGCCCAACGCCCCTCACCCGGCTCGCTTGTGCTCGCCACCCTCTCCCGCCAGCGGGAGAGGGCCTTTGCCATCGCCCATCGCGGCACCTTTGGACTTGGCCTCGCCTGCCAAAGCGGATAACGCTTGAAGACCAAGAACAAGATGCGCGAACAAGGCCATGAACAGCTGGAACAGCACGACCGACAGCCTGCTCCTGGCCTTTCCGGCACTGTTCTCGATCGTCAATCCGATCGCCTGCGCACTGATCTTCAGCCAGCTGACGGCCGACAATACGCCCGATGAGCGCAAGCGGCTTGCGGGCAAGGTGGCGCTCTACGCCACCTTCATCATGCTTGTCGCCCTCTGGGCCGGCACCACGGTCATGAATTTCTTCGGCATCACGCTGAGCGCGCTCCGGCTGGCCGGCGGCCTCGTCGTGGTGGCGAGCGCCTGGGGCCTGCTGTTCGCGCCCGAACGGCAGGAGGCGCGCAAGCAGGAACAGGCGGTCCATGCCGCCAATCCCGAGGATGCCGCGTTCTTCCCGCTGACCATGCCGTTCACGACCGGCCCCGGCACGATCTCGGTCGCGATCACCTTGGGCTCGAACCGGCCGCCGGCGGTGCACGAGCTGATCCCGTTCTTCGCCGGCAACTCGCTCGCGGCCGTCCTCATGGGTGCGGTGATCTGGGGCATCTACCGCTATGCCGATCGGCTGTCGACGCTCCTCGGCCACACCGGCACGCGCATCTTCACGCGGCTCTCGGCCTTCATCCTCCTGTGCATCGGTGCGCAGATCCTGCTGAACGGTGCCGACGATGCCTTGAGACCGCTGTTCCAGTCCCACCTCGATCAGCATTAAGATCGGTAAGCGCCCGCGGGAGAACACCCGGGAGAAAACACCATGGTGACGCTCGCCGAAGAACTATTGCTGCTGCTGCTCGACGACAGGACCGGCCATCTGGCGCCGATCTCGCGCGCGGGACTGACCTGCGGGCTCGCCGGAGCCGTGCTGATGGACCTCGAGATCCGCGGGCGGATCTGCGTGGAAGCCGCCTGCCTCGCGGTCACCGATCCGGCTGCGACCGGCGAGCCGCTGCTCGACCCCGCGCTCGTCGAGCTGGCGGCAGCACCAGCCCGGCTCGATGCGGCCGCCTGGATCCGGCATTTCGCCGCCGAGGGCGAGGCGTTCTATGACGAGGCGCTCGACCGGCTGCTGCGGCGCGGCGTGCTCAGGGAAGTCTGCGAAAAATTCCTCTGGGTCATGGAGACCCGGCGCTACCCTGTCGTCGACGATCGCGAGCTCAAGGAGGCGAAACTGCGCCTGCTCTCGATCCTGCTGGGCACTTGCACGCCCGACGCCCATGATGTGGCGCTCATCAACCTGGCCGACGTCTGCGGCATCTTCCGTCTGATCCTGCAGGATCGCGAACTCGAGCCGGCACGCGCGCGGATCGCCGAGGTCGCGGCGCTCGACCCGATCGGCCGGGCGACGGCGGCCGTCATCCAGGAGATCGAGGCCGAAACCCAGGCCGCCGCCGCGATGCTGCGCGGCTGACCCGTTCCATCCCTTTCGTCCACCACCACCGGAGGCCCGCATGTGGCAAGCCGCGACCGCCTATCCTGACCCCGCCGTCCAGATCCTGCATCCGAGTTTTGCCAAATACCGCGTGACGCTCGCCGCCGTGGAGCGGCTCTCGACCGGCTTCCGCTGGGCCGAAGGGCCGGTCTGGTTCGGCGACGGGCGCTATCTCTTGTGGAGCGACATCCCGAACGACCGCATCCTGCGCTGGGACGAGGAGACCGGCGCCACCAGCGTCTTCCGCAAGCCGTCGAACTTCGCGAACGGCAACACGCGCGACCGCCAGGGCCGGCTCGTCACCTGCGAGCACGGCGGCCGGCGCGTGACGCGCACCGAGTATGACGGCACGATCACCGTGCTGATCGACAGGTTCCAGGGCAAGCCGCTCAATTCGCCGAACGACGTGGTCGTGAAGTCCGACGACACGGTCTGGTTCTCCGACCCGCCGTTCGGCATTCTCGGCGACTACGAGGGGCACAAGTCGTCGCAGGAACTGCCGCAGAACCTCTATCGCTTCGACCCGCGCACAGGGGAGACAACCGTGGTCGGCGGCGAGATCGAGGGGCCGAACGGCTTGGCGTTCTCGCCCGACGAAAAGATCCTCTATGTCGTCGAGTGCCGGAGCAATCCGCGCCGCATCCTGGCATACGACGTGGTCGACGACGGCATGCGGCTCACGAACCGCCGCATCCTGATCGATGCCGGCCCGGGCACGCCCGACGGCTTCCGCGTCGACGAGGACGGCAATCTCTGGTGCGGCTGGGGCATGGGCGACCCCGAGCTCGACGGCGTGATGGTCTTCTCGCCCCAGGGCGAGCCGATCGGCCGTATCGCACTGCCCGAACGCTGCGCCAACCTGTGCTTCGGCGGCCGCAAGCGCAATCGACTGTTCATGGCGGCGAGCCAGTCGATCTATGCGCTCTACGTCAACACGCGCGGGGCGGCCTGCTGGTGGTGAAAGACCGGATTAGCGCGATCCCCTCTCTGCCCTCGGCGGCGGAGAGGGGCTGATGGTCCTCCTGGGAACCGCTACCGCTGGCGCACCTGGCGCAGGAAGCCGTCGACCTCGGTGCGCAGCAGGTCGGCCTGGCGGCCGAGGTCGGTAGCGGCCTGCAGTACCTGGGCCGCGGTCCGGCTGTTCTCGGCCGCAGCCTCGGTGACACCGGAGATGTTGCTCGACACCTCGGCCGTGCCGCTCGCCGCCTGCTGGACGTTGCGCGCGATCTCGCTGGTCGCCGCCCCCTGCTGCTCGACCGCGGCCGCAATCGCCCCGCCGATCGAATCGATCTCGCGGATCGTGCGATCGATCGAGCTGATCGCCTCGACCGCCTGGGCCGCGACGCTCTGGATCTCCGCCACTTGGTTCTTGATGTCCTCGGTGGCGCTTGCGGTCTGGTTCGCGAGGCTCTTCACCTCGGATGCCACGACGGCGAAGCCTTTGCCCGCCTCGCCGGCGCGCGCCGCCTCGATCGTCGCGTTCAAGGCGAGCAGGTTGGTCTGGCTTGCGATGTCGTTGATGAGCCGCACGACCTCGCCGATCCGGTCGGCCGCCTCGGCCAGGCTGCGCATGGTGCTGCTGGTCTCGCCGGCCTGGCGCACGGCGGCACCGGCGATCTGGCTCGACTTGCCGACCTGGCGGGCGATCTCGCCGATCGAGGCCGACAGCTCCTCGGCCGCAGCGGCGACGGTATTGACGTTGCCGGTCGCCTGCTCCGAGGCGCGTGCCACGCTCTGGGCGCGCTGGCTCGACCGGTCGGCGGCCGCGGTCATCTGCTTCGCATTCGTCTGCAGGTCGCCTGCGGCGCGCGCGAGGCCGGAGACGACGCTCCCGACCGAGCCATTGAAGGCGTCGGCCTGCTGTTCCACATGCCGGCCCGCCCGCGCCTCGATCGCGTGATGATAGGTCTCGAGCGACAGATCGACATCGAGCGCCACCGCCCCGCCGATGGCCGCCAGCAGTGTCGGCAGCTTGGCGAGCCGGGCCTTGGCGCCCCAGCCGGACCCGGCCTCCGCGACCGCGAGCCGGTTGAGCTCGCCCTGCACATAGGCATAGCCGCCGATATAGAGGGTCGGATCGACGCCCAGGTCGGCGTGAGCCTTGCCGACCTTCTGCACGGATTCGAGATAGGCCTGGTCGAAGGTCGCTTGAAACAGCCGGCGCCAATGCTCGGCCTGCGCCGCGCGCGCCCGGCTGAACGCCGCCTCGTCCTTGAACAGCCTGGCGGCCACGGGCCACCGCCGCAGATGGTCGTAGAAGCCCTTCAAGATCTCCGGCAGCGCCTTCTCCACGGCCGGCTTGAACTCACGGAGCGCGCTCTTGGCCTGATCGTCGATCCGGAAGAACCGGATCCGCTCCGCGTGCGTCAATCTCTCGACCATGTACTGCTCCTGTCTCGCTTACTGATCATGCCCGTACTGATCATACTCGTGACGAGCCCGCCGCACCCTCGCACGGGACCGTTGCGGGCTTATGGCGGTGGTGGGGCCGCCAGCCGCTCGGCCCGGCGCCCGGCGCCGTCGCCGATCGTCACGTCGATGACCGCGGCCTTCCAGGCCTGCCGGTAGGCGGGCGGGTCCGGCAGCCGGATGAGTGCCGCCGAAGCGACCTGGCCGACCAGCGTGGTGCTCTCGGCGCCAAGCCCGATGCCGGCGGTCGGCGCTGTGGGCAGGCTCGGCGAGGGCGTCCCGTCGATCTGCTCCGCCTCGACGCGGGTCCCGTCCGGCATGACCAGGGTCGCCGTGCGGATGGCACTCGACTCAAGGGCGCGGACCTCGATCACGTCGACGTCGCGGCCGGTGACGAAACGCGCCTTCACCTCGCCGAAACGCGGCGCCAGGCCGGATGGCACCGCCGGCGCCGTGCAGGCGGCAAGCACCGTGAGCGACATCAGTGCCAACCGTCGAGCGTATCGCCCCCTCATCGCCGGCTCAGAGACGGAACGGGGGGAAGGCGGAATCGACCTGCTTCTGCAGCTGCCGATCGAGGTCGGCCATAAGGTCGCGCGTCATGTCGTACCAGACCTTGTCGCGTTCGTTGAGCGTGATGCCTTCCGGCACGCTGCGCGACACAGCCGCTTCGGCCGAGGCCGTCCGCTCCGCGACACCCTGCGGGTTGATGATCTGCAGCAGCACCGATACATGGCCGTCATAGCGCTCGGCCTGCTGGGTGGTGAACACGGCCGTGAGGCCTTCCTTCTTCGGCAGCTCGGATTCGCGCACGCTCGCGTCCACAATCGTGAAGCGCGCAACATAGCCCGTCGTGGGGCCGCCGACCGCGAGAAGCCGGTCATGCGCCCAGTTCTCGAGCGCGCGCTGCGGTGGCACCGGGAACTCGTGCTCGACGTTCGGCTCCTTGAACGTCGGCTGGAACCGGCTGTCGACCTGGATCTGGCTGACGTTCAGCTTGAACGGCGGCAGGGCCAGGAAATGGATGTCGGCGAATCGCGGCGGTGGCGGCGCGTCGCTGGAGCAGGACGCGGCGGTCGCCACCAGGGCGACGGCGAGAAGCTGGCGGAGACGAATGGGCATGATGGCGACGAAGGAGCCTGCGATCGGGGGAAACCTGCCGGGGGAGACTGGCATGGCGACGCGGCCGGTTCAAGCTGCTGCCCACTGGCACATGAGCGACTGGCGCATGAGTGACTGGCGCGTGGGTGCAGCGCTGAAGCCATGCGGGGATGCGGTCGTGGGCCGCCTCGTAAGGGAAGACACGCGCCGTTGCAGATCGACGCCGCGCGAGACATCAACGGAAACAACGGCGGCCCTATCATCTTCTCCCACGTCCCCTCCCCGACGTTCATGCCGCCGTTCACCCTCGTCGCCGAAATCTCCAGCGCCGGAGCCCATGGAATATTTTTGCCAGAGATCGAGCACGGTTGCCGGACGTTGATGTTGGCGAAACAGTGCCGGTGGCAGGCCCGCCCGACGGCCGGGTGCGGTCGAACACAACCGACAGCCACCGTGGAAAGGTGACGAATGGACCTTCACGAAGACCACCCGCGGCCCGGCCCGGCCAAGCAAGGTCCCGCCGGGCAATACACCATTGCCTCGGCCCCGGAACGCCGCTCGTGGCTGAAGCCGCTTCTCTTGCTGCTCTTGCTCGCCGTGATCGGCCTCGTCGCCTGGCGCCTCTTGAGCGGCAGCAGCGCCACCCGGTCCGCGCGCAACGCCGATGCCGCGGCGCAGCCGGTCGGCGTGGCGACCATCGGCACCGGTGACCTGCGGCTGACCTACAACGGCCTCGGCACGGTGACGCCGCTCGCCTCGGTCACGGTCAAGACCCAGATCGCCGGGCAGCTGATGAGCGTCGGCTATACCGAGGGACAGGCGGTCAAGAAGGGCGATTTCCTGGCCCAGATCGACCCCCGCCCCTATCAGGTGTCGCTCGAGCAGGCGCAGGGCCAGCTGGCCAAGGACACGGCGCTTCTGAAGCAGGCCCAGACCGACCTGCAGCGCTATGAGACGCTCAACCGCCAGAACAGCATTTCGAAGCAGCAGTACGAGGACCAGGTCTTCCTCGTGCAGCAGGACCAGGCGGCGATCACCACGGACCAGGCGGCGATCGACAGCGCCAAGCTCAATCTCACCTATTGCCACATCGTCTCACCCGTCGACGGCCGTGTCGGCCTGCGTCTCGTCGACCCGGGCAACTACGTGCAGACCGGCGACGCGACCGGTCTCGTGACCATCACGCAGACGAAGCCCATGACGGTCATCTTCACCCTGCCGGAAGATGACGTGCCGCAGGTGGCGAAGGCCATGCACGCTGGCGCCTTGTCGGTCGCGATCTTCGATCGCGCCAACGCGACGCAGATCGCGACCGGCACGCTGCAGACGCTCGACAATGCGATCGACACCACGACCGGTACGGTCAGGCTCAGGGCGCAGTTCGCCAACGACGACGACGCCCTCTTCCCGCAGCAGTTCGTCAATGCCGAGCTCCTCGTCCAGACCATCAAGGGGGCGACGACCGCGCCGGTCGCAGCCGTGCAGCAGGGCGCACCGGGGCCGTTCGTCTATCTTGTGAAATCCGACAGCACGGTCGCGGTGCAGTCGGTCAAGACTGGCATCACCGACAACGGCATGGTGCAGATCCAGGACGGGCTCAAACCCGGTGACCAGGTCGTGGTCGATGGCGCCGACCGGCTGCGCGACGGCGCCCGGATCACGATACCGCCCCCCGCCGGATCGACACCCGACCA
The DNA here is from genome assembly GCF_014643535.1 of Aliidongia dinghuensis. NCBI lineage: Bacteria > Pseudomonadati > Pseudomonadota > Alphaproteobacteria > Rhodospirillales > Dongiaceae > Aliidongia > Aliidongia dinghuensis. The sequence goes on from NZ_BMJQ01000016.1 coordinate 141,104, forward strand.
GGCGCCGTCCAATCCCAAGGGCGGACGGAGCGGACGCAAGGGATGAGCCCGTCCCGCCCGTTCATCCTCAGGCCGGTCGGCACCTCGCTCCTGATGATGGCGATCCTGCTCGTCGGCATCGTCGCCTACCGGTTCCTGCCGATCTCGGCGCTGCCGGAAGTCGATTATCCGACGATCCAGGTGCAGACCTTCTATCCGGGGGCGAGCCCCGAGGTGATGGCAACGGCGGTCACCGCCCCGCTCGAGCGGCAGTTCGGCCAGATGCCGGGCCTCAATCAGATGTCCTCGATCAGCTCGGGCGGCGCGTCGGTCATCACGCTGCAGTTCAACCTGGACCTCAACCTCGACGTCGCCGAGCAGGAGGTGCAGGCGGCGATCAATGCCGGCGGCAACCTGCTGCCGAGCGACCTGCCGACGCCGCCGGTCTATGCCAAGGTGAACCCGGCCGACACGCCGATCCTGACGCTCGCCATCTCGTCGAAGACCCTGCCCTTGACCAAGGTCGAGGACCTGGTCGACGTGCGGCTCGCCCAGAAGATCTCGCAGCGCCCGGGCGTCGGCCTGGTCAGCATCAGCGGCGGCCAGCGCCCCGCCGTGCGCGTCGTCATGAACCCGAGGGCGCTGGCGAGCTACGGGCTCGCGATCGACGACATCCGCACCATCATCAGCAACCAGAACGTCAACACGCCCAAGGGCAGCTTCGACGGCGCCACCCAGTCGACGACGATCAACGCCAACGACCAGCTGACCAGCACCGACCAGTATCGGGGGCTGATCGTCGCCTACAAGAACGGCCGGCCGATCCATCTCTCCGACGTCGGCGAAGTCGTCGACGGGGCGGAGAATACCGAGCTTTCCGCCTGGGCCGACCGCACGCCGTCGGTGATCCTGAACGTGCAGCGCCAGCCGGGCTCGAACGTGATCCAGGTGGTCGACGGCATCAAGGCGCTCCTGCCGCAGATGCAGGCGACGCTCCCGGCCGCCCTCGACGTGCGCGTGCTGACCGACCGGACGACGACGATCCGCGCCTCGGTCTCCGACGTCGAGTTCGAGCTGGGCCTGGCGGTGGCGCTCGTCGTGCTCGTGATCTTCCTGTTCCTGCGCAATCTGCCGGCGACGGTCATCCCGAGCCTGTCGGTGCCGCTGTCGCTCGTCGGCACGCTTGCCGCCATGTATCTCCTGGGCTTCAGCCTCGACAACCTGTCGCTGATGGCGCTCACGATCGCGACCGGCTTCGTCGTCGACGACGCGATCGTCATGATCGAGAACATCGCCCGCTATGTCGAGGAGGGCGACACGCCGCTCGAGGCCGCCTTGAAGGGTTCGGACGAGATCGGCTTCACGATCATCTCGCTCACCGTCTCGCTCATCGCCGTGCTGATCCCGCTGCTGTTCATGGGCGACGTGGTCGGCCGGCTGTTCCATGAATTCGCCATCACGCTCGCCGTCACCATCGTCATCTCCGCGGTCGTGTCGCTGACGCTGGTGCCGATGCTGTGCGCGCTCATGGTCAAGCATCGGCCGGCAGCGAGCCGCAACCGGTTCGATCTCGCGGCAGAGCGGGCATTCAACGGGCTGATCGAGCGCTATGGCGTGGCGCTCAACTGGGTGCTGGACCGGCAGCCGGCGACGCTTGTCGTGGCGGTGCTGACGCTCGGCCTGACGGTGCTGCTCTACGTCTGGATCCCCAAGGGCTTCTTCCCCGTGCAGGACACGGGTGCGATCCAGGGCATTTCCGAAGCGTCGCAGAGCATCTCGTTCGGCGCCATGGCAGCGAACCAGCAGGCCCTGGCCGACGCCATCCTCAAGGACCCGGACGTCGAAAGCCTGTCGTCCTTCATCGGCGTCGACGGCAGCAACACCACGCTCAACGCCGGCCGGCTGCTCATCAACCTGAAGCCCAAGGACGAGCGCACCGGCGATGCGAGCGCCATCATCCGGCGCCTCAACGAGGAGGTGCGCCAGGTCCCGGGCATCACGCTCTATATGCAGCCGGTGCAGGACCTGACGATCGATTCGACGGTGAGCCGCGCCCAGTACCTGTTCTTCCTCGAGAACCCGGACGCGACCCAGTTCAACACCTGGGTCCCGAAACTGATCGAGCGCTTGAGCCGCCTGCCGGAATTCTCGGACGTCGCGAGCGACCTGCAGCAGCAAGGCAAAGCGCTCGACCTCACCATCGACCGGGGAACGGCCGCGCGCTTCGGCATCACGCCCGCGACGGTCGACAATGCGCTCTACGATACGTTCGGCCAGCGCATCGTCTCGACGCTCTATACCCAGTCGAACCAGTACCGCGTGATCCTGCGCGCGGAGACCCAGAACGCCCAGACGATCCAGCAGGCGCTCGACGGGCTCTACCTGCCGTCGGCAACCTCGACGACCGGCCAGGTGCCCCTGTCGGCGATCGTCCATGCCTCCGAGCGCACGAACCCGCTGTCGGTCCAGCACCTGGGCCAGTTCCCGTCGACCTCGATCTCGTTCAACCTCGCGCCCGGCGCATCACTGGGCCAGGCCGTCACCGAGATCGACCAGGCGGAGCGCGACATCGGCCTGCCCGACAGTTTCCTCACGGCCTACCAGGGCGCGCTCTCGGCCTTCCAGTCGTCGCTGTCGAACGAGCTCCTGCTGATCGTGGCCGCCCTCGTCGCGGTCTATGTCGTGTTGGGCGTGCTCTACGAGAGCTTCATCCACCCGATCACGATCCTCTCCACCCTGCCGTCGGCCGGCGTCGGGGCACTGCTGGCGCTGCGCCTGTTCGGCGACGACCTCGATATCATCGGCATCATCGGCATCATCCTCCTCATCGGCATCGTGAAGAAGAACGCGATCATGATGATCGACTTCGCGCTCGTCGCCGAACGGATCGAGGGCAAGCACCCGCGCGATGCGATCCATCAGGCCTGCCTCTTGCGCTTCCGGCCGATCCTGATGACGACCATGGCGGCGCTCTTGGGCGCCCTGCCGCTGATGCTGGGTCACGGCACCGGCTCCGAGCTCCGCCAGCCGCTCGGCATCGCGATCGTCGGCGGCCTGATCGTGAGCCAGGTGCTGACGCTGTTCACGACGCCGGTGATCTATCTGGCCTTCGACCGCATCGCCGTCTGGGCCGCCGGCGGGCGGCGTGGCGCCGGTAGCGCGATCCATCCGTCATGAGCATCTCCGCGCCCTTCATCAGCCGCCCGGTCGCGACCACGCTCTTGACGATCGCGATCGCGCTCGCGGGCGTGCTCGCCTTCGCGAAGCTGCCGGTGGCGCCGCTGCCCGAGGTCGATTTTCCGACCATCTCGGTCTCGGCCCAGTTGCCCGGCGCCAATCCCGAGACGGTCGCAACCAGCCTCGCGAGCCCGCTTGAGCGCCACCTGGGCCAGATCGCCGACGTGACGGAGATCACGTCGCAGAGCCAGACCGGCCAGGCGCGCATCACGCTGCAGTTCGACCTCTCCCGCGACATCGACGGCGCCGCACGCGACGTGCAGGCGGCGATCAATGCCGCGCGCGCCGACCTGCCGGCGAACCTCTTGGGCAACCCGACCTACCGCAAGGTCAACCCGGCCGACGCGCCGGTGCTGATCCTGGCACTCACCTCGAAGACGCTGACGCGCGGCCAGATGTACGACGCGGCGAGCACGGTCCTGGCCCAGGACCTGTCGCAGCTCGCCGGCGTCGGCCAGGTGATCATCAGCGGTGCGGCACTGCCGGCCGTGCGCGTCGAGCTCAACCCGCAGGCGCTCTTCAACTATGGCATCGGGCTCGAGGACGTGCGCTCCGCCCTCTCCTCGGCCAATGCCAACGCACCCAAGGGCACGATCGAGCTCAGCGACCAGCGCTACCAGATCTACACGAACGACCAGGCAACCCACGCCGCCGACTACAAGCCGCTCGTCGTGGCCTATCGCAACGGTCGTGCCGTGCGGCTGCAGGACGTGGCCGACGTGCTCGATTCGGTGCAGGACCTGCGCAACCTCGGCCTTGCCAACGGCCAGCCGGCCGTGCTGGTCATCGTGTTCCGCTCGCCCGGCGCCAACATCATCACGACCGTCGACGGCGTGCGCCAGGCGGTGCCGAAGCTCAAGGCGGCGCTGCCCCACGACATCGACATCACGTTCGCCAGCGATCGCACGACGACGATCCGCGCCTCGCTCGCCGAGACCGAGCGCACGCTCCTGATCTCCGTCGCCCTGGTGACGCTCGTCGTCTACGCGTTCCTGCGCAACCTCCGTGCGACGCTCATCCCCGCGGTCGCCGTGCCGGTCTCGGTCATCGGCACGTTCGGCGCGATGTATCTCCTGAACTTCAGCCTCGACAACCTGTCGCTGATGGCACTCACCATCTCGACCGGCTTCGTCGTCGACGACGCGGTCGTCGTGCTCGAAAACATCTCGCGCCATCTCGAAGCCGGCCTCACGCGGCGGGAGGCCACACTCCTGGGCGCGCGCGAGGTGGGCTTCACCGTCGTCTCGATCACCATCTCGCTCATCGCCGTGTTCCTGCCGATCCTGCTGATGGGCGGCATCGTCGGCCGGCTGTTCCGCGAGTTCGCGCTGACGCTCTCGCTCGCCATCCTGATCTCGATGGCGATCTCGCTCACGACGACGCCGATGCTGTGCTCACTGTTCCTGAAGCTGAACCCGCGCCACCCAGTGCGGCAGCAGCGGCGCACGTTCTTCGATCGGGCGCAGGATTTTTACGCCCGCACGCTCGCAGCCGCCCTCGACCATCGCCGGCTCGTACTGTTGGCGCTGATTGCGACGGTCAGTCTCAACGTGGCGCTGATCGTGGAGATTCCAAAGGGCTTCTTTCCGACCCAGGACACCGGCCGACTCATCGGCGCGCTCCAGGCTGACCAGAGCACGTCCTTTCAGCTGATGAGCCAGAAGCTGACACAGATGATGGACATCGTGCGCCGCGATCCGGCGGTCGAATCCGTCGTGGGCTCGACCGGTGCCGGCGGTGGCGGTGGCGCGTCGCAGACCAACACCGGCAGCGTCTATGTGGCGCTGAAGCCGCGCGGCAGCCGCGACAACATCGACACGGTGATGGCGCGGCTCCGGCGCAACCTGTCCCACGTGCCGGGCGGCCGGCTGTTCCTGCAGCCGGTGCAGGACATTCGCGTCGGTGGCCGGCAGAGCAACGCCGCCTACCAGTTCACGCTCCAGGGCCAGGACACGGCCGAGGTCTATACCTGGGCGCCCCGGCTGCTCGACGCGCTGCAGAACGACCCGAACCTGGCCGACGTAAGTTCGGACCAGCAGCAGAAGGGGCTCGAGACCGATCTCACGATCGACCGCGCGACCGCGTCCCGCCTCGGCGTCACCGCGGCCGAGATCGACAACACGCTCTATGACGCGTTCGGCCAGCGCGCCGTCTCGACCATCTTCAATGCGCTGAACCAGTACCGCGTCATCATGGAGGTGGCGCCGCGCTACTGGCAGAGCCCGGAGATGCTGAACCAGATCTGGGTCAGCACGTCGGGTGGGTCCGCGAGCGGCACCGCGACCTCAAACCTGCCCGCCGGCACCGTCACCGCCGGCACGAGTGCCGCCAGCGCCGGCGCCGGCGACTCCGCGCGCAATGCCAGCCAGAACTCGATCAGCTCGACCGGCAAGGGCAACGGCTCGGCCGGCGCCGCCGTCAGCACGGGCAAGGAGACCATGATCCCGCTCTCGGCCATCGCCCATTTCGGCCCCGGCAACACGCCGCTCGCGGTCAATCACCAGAGCCAGTTCGTCGCGACCACGATCTCGTTCAACCTGCCGCCGGGCAAATCGCTGAGCGACGCCTCGACCGCCATCGACAATGCCATGCGGAACCTCAAGATGCCGTCCGACCTGGTCGGCACTTTCGCCGGCACGGCGCAGACGTTCCAATCCTCGCTCTCGGACGAGGAGCTCCTGATCGCGGCGGCCCTCGCCGCCGTCTATATCGTGCTGGGCGTGCTCTACGAGAGCTACATCCACCCGCTCACCATTCTCTCGACCCTGCCGTCGGCCGGCGTCGGCGCCGTGCTGGCGCTCATGCTGTTCCGCCTCGACTTCACCATCATCGCCATGATCGGCGTGATCCTCTTGATCGGCATCGTGAAGAAGAACGCGATCCTGATGATCGATTTCGCGCTCGAGGCGGAGCGCACGCGCGGGCTCGACAGCCGGGCCGCCATCCTCGAGGCCTGCATGATGCGCTTCCGGCCGATCATGATGACGACCGCGGCGGCGCTTCTGGGCGCACTCCCCCTCGCCTTCAGCACGGGCGACGGCAGCGAGCTCCGGCAGCCCTTGGGCGTCGCGATCGTCGGCGGCCTGATCCTGAGCCAGGCGCTCACCCTCTACACGACCCCGGTCGTCTATCTCTATCTCGACCGGCTTCGCCCGCGCGCGCGGCGTGTCCTGCAGGCGGAGGCCGCACGATGAAGCAGCACGTTTCCCTGGTCGTCGTGGCGCTGGTCGCCGGCTGCACGGTCGGCCCCGACTACAAGCGCCCCGATGCGCCCACGGCTGCCGCCTTCAAGGAGGCGCCGCCCGAGGGCTGGAAGCTCAGCCAGCCGATCGACAGCCTGCCCAAGGGCGCCTGGTGGACGATCTATCACGACCCGACGCTGGATCAGCTGGAAAGCCAGGTCGCGCTCTCGAACCAGAACATCAAGAGCTTCGAGGCGCAGTACCGCCAGGCGCAGGCGATCGTCGACGAGGCGCGCTCGCAGGAGTGGCCGACGATCGGGCTCACGGCGGACGCGACGCGCAGCCGCAGCAGCAGCGGTTCGTCGAGCAGCTCTGCGGTCAACCACCGCGCGCGCACTCAATTTACCGGCGAGGCCACCGCCTCGTGGGATCTCGACCTCTGGGGCAAGATCCGCCGCCAGGTCGAGAGCGACGTGGCCGCGAGCCAGGTGAGCGCCGCCGATCTGGCGAACGCGACACTCTCGGCCGAGGAAACGCTCGCCAACGACTATTTCCAGCTGCGCTTCCAGGACGCGCTGACCCAGCTGCTGACCGATACGGTCAAAGCGGACGAGGAGGCGCTGCGCATCACGCAGAACCAGTACGCGGCCGGCACGACGGCGCCGTCGGACGTGGCGCAGGCCGAGACCGTCCTCGCCGCCGCCCGGGCGGAGCTCATCGCCGCGGGCATCCAGCGGCAGAGCTTCGAGCACGCGATCGCGGTCTTGACCGGCCAGCCGCCGGCGGCGCTCACCATCCCGCCCGGCACCTTGGCAAACGAGGTGCCGAACGTGCCGGCCGGCCTACCCTCGACCCTGCTCGAACGCCGGCCCGACATCGCCTCGGCCGAGCGCACCATGGCCGAAGAGAACGCGCTCATAGGCGTCGCAGTCGCGGCCTATTACCCGGACGTCTCGCTCTCCGGCGACTACGGCTTCATCGGCGGCAACCCGCTCGGCAAGCTGTTTCGGGCGGCAAACCGCGTCTGGTCGCTCGGCGCCAATGCCAGCGAGACGCTGTTCGATGCGGGCGAGCGCGGTGCCGCGGTCAAGGCGGCCGAAGCCACCTATGACAAGAGCGTCGCCGACTACCGCCAGACCGTGCTGACCGCGTTCCAGCAGGTCGAGGACGAGCTGTCGAGCCTGCGCATCCTGGAGAAGCAGGCAGCGGCCGAGGCCGAGGCGGTCCGCGCCGCCCAGCGCTCGCTCGACATCGCGCTCAACGAATACCGCGCCGGCACCGTCGCCTATACCACCGTGGTGACGGCGCAGACGGCGCTCCTGAGCGACCAGCAGTCCGAGCTGCAGGTGCGCGAGAGCCGCATGGTCGCAAGCGCGACACTCGTTGCGGCGCTCGGCGGCGGCTGGAGCACGGACGAGTTGGCGAAGAAGTGAAGTCACCTCAGGAGACCGATATGGTCAAACCGCCCTATCAGCGGCATCCGCGCCGGGAAGCGCGCTGTACGGTGCCAGCCGCCTAAAGATCAGCGCCGCGTGGCAGAAGCGCGCTTATCTTCGTTTTCCGGAACATCGAGCCAGCCTTCCGGAATTTCGTCACCTTCCTGCGGTGGCAGCGTTCCTGCCTTCGCGATGATCCGTTTGAAATCTTCGGGATTGGCCCCGGCGGCCCTCGCTTCGAAGTATCTGGCCGTCTTGAGCTCGGCCAACCGCCTCGCGACAGCCACTGTGATGAACGTATTGATGGAAGTGGCCTCCGCTTCCGCGGCTTCTTTGACCTCGTTCATGATCGAGGTCGGAAGCCGGAGAGCGTAGCCGGTGACGGTCGCCATTGTATCCTCCTTAACACATCACCAGGCCGAATGGCGTGGATTCCCGGCCCTTCTTCCGCCGTCACCGACGAGCGATAGTCCTTCACGTTGAAGGTCACCAGCGCTTCGGCCGCCCCATTGAGCACCACGTCGACGAAGATTTCGTCGTCCGGATCGCGGATTGAAGGCCTGTAGCGGAAATGAGGCGTCACCGCTTCGCAAATCGCGGCAAAGCCGTCGAGAAAGACTTCCACGTCGTTCGCGTCCAGACCCATCTGGTTCAGGTGCTCGGGCCTTTTCAGCACGGCCTCGTATTCGACCATCGTCGCGACGCTGGCGAGCGGCTGGATGATGCCCTCCCACGCCGCGATCAGCAGGATACGCGACGCCCCGTCCGGACTTCTCAATCCACTGAGGACCACGTCCGTGTCCAGTACGAGCCTCATATCATATTCAATATCGCAGATGGGTTCATGCAGCAAGCAATATCATATATGATATGATCCGCAAGGTTCAGCAACGGCCGCGTCCTTGGCGGCTCGTTCCCGCTGGTCGAGAATAGCGACCGCGACCCGCTTGTCGGGCGATTAGCCGACAGTGCGTCACCTACAATCGGCTCTTTTGCTGAAGCACAAGGCAGGGAAGCACACCGCTGCTTGCCATCACGCGGCAGCGCCACCTCTTCCTCTCCCTGCAGAGCGGAGAAGAATTCGCATTCGAAGCACCGACCGCGGGTTCAACGTTTGAGCGGAACGACTTGCCCTCACGCCGCGTCGAACAGCGCCTCGATCTGGGCCGGGGTGAACTCGTATTTGGTCGAGCAGAACTCGCAGTCGACCGTGACCTTGCCGTCGACCTCGAGCCCGGCCATCTCGTCGCGTGGCAGCGAGCGCAGCACGCGGGAGATGCGCTCGCGCGAGCAGCGGCAGAGCGCCTGCAGCCGCTCGGCCGGCCAGCCGCGCACGCCGTCTTCGTGGAACAGGCGATAAAGCAGGTCCTCGGCCGGCAGGTTCGGGTCAGTGAGCTCGGCCGAGGTACAGCTGCCAAGGAAGCTCAGGGCCCGGTTCCAGCCCTCGTCCGCCGCCTCTTGGTTGGCGACCACCGGATGCTCCGCCTCGCCGCCCTCGGCCGGCAGGCGCTGCAGCATCAGGCCGGCGGCACGCCAGCGGCCGGGCTTGCCGTCGGCATCCGGCTCGCCGCGGGCGACGGCGAGCTTGAGCCCGGTCGCGATCTGCTCCGACTGAGCGAAATAATGGGCGGCGCATTCGGCGAGCGTGCCGCCGTCCAAGGCCACGATGCCCTGGTAGCGGTCCGTGTTCACACCCTGGTCGACCGTGAAGGCGAGATAGCCGGACCCCAGCAGGCGCGGCACCGGCGGCGTGTCGGCCGCAGCGTCGAGCGCAGCCAGCGCCTCGGCATCGTATTGCGCATAGCCGCGCACGGCGCCGGCCGAGGTGACGTCGGCCACGACGAGGCGGACCGGCCCGTCGCCCTTGGTCTGCAGCGTGAACACGCCATCATACTTGAGGGCACCCGCGAGCAGGGCCGCGAGCGTCACCGCTTCGCACAAGAGGCTTGCGACCGCATCCGGATAGCCGTGCTGCGTGATGATCTTGTCGACCGCCGAATTGAAGCGGACGAGGCGGCCGCGCAGTGCGGTCGCCTCGATCTGGAACGGCAGGATCAGGTCGTCCATGGTCAGGCGAGGCACCAGGCGAGAATCCCCTTCTGCGCGTGGAGGCGATTCTCCGCCTCGTCCCAGACGACGGACTGCGGCCCATCGATGACCGCCGCCGTCACTTCCTCGCCGCGCTTTGCCGGCAGGCAGTGCATGAAGATCGCATCCGGTTTGGCCGCCGCCATCAGCCGCTCGTCGACCCGATAGGGCGCCAGCATGTTGTGCCGGTTGACGCTCGCCTCGACGCCCATCGACACCCAGGTGTCGGTCACGATGCAGTCGGCGTCCTTGACCGCCGCCGTCGGATCGCCCAGCACGGTCACCTTGCCGCCCTCGGCCCTGGCCCAGTCGATCAGGCGCTGGGCCGGCTGCAGCGGCTCAGGCGATGCCACGCGCAGCTCGAAGCCGAAGCGGACCGCGGCATGGATCCACGAGGTCGCGACGTTGTTGCCGTCGCCGCTCCAGGCCACGACCTGCTTCTCGAGCGCGCCGCGCTGCTCCTCGAGCGTCATGAGGTCGGCCATGATCTGGCACGGGTGGCTGAGATCGGTCAGGCCGTTGATCACCGGAACGGTGGCATAGGCTGCCATCTCGTCGAGCTTCGCCTTCTCCGTCGTGCGCATCATGATCGCGTCGACATAGCGCGACAGCACGCGCGCCGTGTCGGCGACCGGCTCGCCGCGGCCCATCTGGCTGTCCGACGCCGACAGCACGACCACGTCGCCGCCGAGCTGGCGCATGGCCAGCTCGAACGACACACGGGTTCGGGTCGACGGCTTCTCGAACACCATGGCGAGCGTCTTGCCGGCGAGCGGATGATGCTTCGAGCCCGCCCCCGGCTTGACCGCCGGGTGCTTATAGGCGTGCCCCATGTCGAGGATGCGCCGGAGCTCGTTCGTCTTCAGCAGGTCGAGGTCAAGAAAGTGCCTGGGCGCCGTCACGGTCAGGCACTCCAGGTCCTGCAGGCCGCGTCGATCGCCGCCACCGCCTGGTCGATCTCGGCCGGGCCGATGATGAGCGGCGGCACCAAGCGGACGACATTGTCGCCGGCGCCGACGGTCAAGAGCTTCTGCTGGCGCAGCTTGTCGACGAGCTCCGTGTTCGGCACGACGCAGCGCAGGCCGAGGATGAGGCCGATACCGCGCACCTCGGCGATCACGTCCGGATATTTGGCCGCCACGGCCTCGAGCTTCGAGCGCAGCAACGCCGCGTTCTTCTGCACGCCCTCGAGGAAGCCCGGGGCGAGCATCACGTCGAGTACGGCATTGCCGATCGCCATGGCGAGCGGATTGCCGCCGAAGGTCGAGCCATGGACGCCGGGCGCGAAGCCCTGTATCGCCTTCTCCGTCGCCAGCACCGCGCCGACCGGGAAGCCGCCGCCCAGACCCTTCGCCACCATCATGACGTCAGGTGCGACACCGGCCCACTCATGGGCGAACAGCTTGCCGGTCCGGCCCATGCCGCACTGGACCTCGTCGAAGATCAGGAGCAGGCCGAATTCGTCGGCAACCGCGCGCAGCCCCTTCAGATAGTCGATGCTGCCCGGGCGGATGCCGCCCTCGCCCTGCACCGGCTCGACCATGATCGCCGCCGTCTCGGGCGTGATCGCGGCGCGCAGCTCATTGAGGTTGCCGAACGCGACATGGTCGAAGCCGTCGACGATGGGCGCATAGCCCTTCAGATACTTCTCGTTGCCGGCCGCCGCGAGCGTCGCCAAGGTCCGGCCGTGGAACGAGCCCTGGCAGCCGATGACGCGGTAGCGCTCCGGATGGCCCGTGTCGTCGTGGTATTTGCGCACGATCTTGATCGCGAGCTCGCCGGCCTCGGCGCCGGAATTGCCAAAGAACGCGCTGTCGGCGAACGTGTTCGCGACCAGGCGCTCGGCAAGCCGCGTCTGTTCCGGGATCTGGTAGAGGTTCGAGGTGTGCCAGAGCTTCTTGCCCTGCTCGATCAGCGTCTCGACCAGGTGCGGGTGGCTATGGCCAAGCGCGTTCACCGCGATGCCGGCGGCGAAATCGAGGTACCGCTCGCCTTCGGCGGTGAAGAGATAGGCGCCCTCGCCCCGCTCGAAAGCGAGTTCGGACCGGGCGTAGGTCGGCATAACAGCGGGAATCATCGTGAATCGGTCTCCGTGAGATCGATGAAGGCGATCGTAAGCGTGAATCAGGGAACGAGCAAAAGCGACCGGGCGATGCCCCCGGCACCGCCCCTATCGTCGTCGCAGCGCGGCACGTATCGCTACGTGCCCGTCAACCCGGCCGAACCGGCCCATGACAATACCCATCGCCAGCTCCGCTCTACGGCCAACACGAAGTCGCCGGATCCGTCTGGGGAAAGCGCGAGAGTATGGTGAGGGGCTCCCAGCGTGTCAATCAAACCGCGCAGGGCTACCATGCGCTGCAGCATGGCGGGGTCGAAAACACTATTATACCGTCAAGCCCGGCCATGACGCGCTAGGTGAACGCCGCACTTACGTTCCCGTCACCAGGTCCTCGAACCGCTCGAGTTCCTCCGGGTCCAGGTCCGACACGACCCAGTCGGTGATGCCGCGCCGCGACCAGTGGCAGACCGCGTAGCCCTGGTGCACCACCGCATCGGACGAGAAGGTGGGCGCGCTCGGCGTCGAGAACACGTAGAGCGTCACGATACGGTCGTGATGCCGATAGATGAGTGCCGCCGCCCGCTTGTTGTCGACATAATCGAGCCGGGCGCCGACCAGCTCGAAGCCATCGGCCGAGAGGTCCTTGACGGGCGGCGCCACGTCGAGCCGGCCGGTGAACCACGGCCGGATGGTCTTGGGATCGTCGCTCGCCACATCGAGCAGATGGCCGCTCATCAGCGAGCGGACATGGCTTTCGACCACCGCCTGCGTCATGCGGTCCTCGGGCGTCACATGCATGATCCAGGCGGTCGCGAGCGCCGCCGCCAGCGCGCCGCCGAGGCCGGCGAGCGCCATGGCGAGACGCCCGCGGGTCCGTGCCGGCAGAGAGACGACCTTGGTCGGATCGGAGGCCGGTACCAGGGCCGGTTCGGGCTCGGCCAACCGCTCAACGGGCCGCTCGACCAGTGGCTCAACCAGTGTGGGCGGCTCGGCCGGGTCTGGCAACGCCTCGCGGATGCGCTGCACGAGCCCGGACGGTGCGCGGTAGCGCGGCAGCTGGGCACGGAGCGCCGTCCTGAGCGCCTTGTTGCGGGCAAAGGCCACGGCGCAGTCGGCGCAGGTCTGGAGATGTCGCTCGAAGTCCGCGATGCCAGCGGCATCGAGCTCGCCGTCGAGCGCCAGATCGACCAGAAGGCACTTGTCCTCGCAGCTCATCGCCCACCTCCTTCGAGAGCGACATGACGGCGCCAGCCGTCCTGAACCTGACGGCGCGCCCGGGCGAGCCGCGACATGACCGTGCCCACCGGCACCGCCGTGATCTCCGCAATTTCGCGATAGCTCAGATCCTCGATCTCCCGCAGCACCAGCACCTCGCGAAACTCCGGGCTCAGCCGGTCGATCACATCCATCAGCGCCGCCCGGTCCTCGGCCAGCATGAGCCGCGTCTCCGGATCGTCCGGCAGCCGCTCCCACGGCACCGCCGCGAACGGTTCGAGCGGCCGCTCGATGCCGTAATCCTCGACCGGGCCCGCGACGGTGCCGCGCCGGTGGTTCGCCATCCAGCTATAGGCGGTATTGCGCACGATGGTGAGGAGCCAGGTCCGCACGCTCCCGCCCTTGAAGCCGTTGAAATAGCGAAAGGCGCGAATGCAGGCGTCCTGCAGGACGTCGGCCGCGTCGTCTGGGTTGCGCGTCAGATAGCGTGCGAAATTGTACGCCGCATCCAGATGCGGCAGCACCATCTCCTCGAACGCCCTTCTGCTTCCCGGATCCACTCGACACCCGCCTGTCTTGTCCCGTTGCGTACCCCTGGTCGCGCATCCAAGGACACCGCCAATTCTGAATTTATTCCGGAAAAGCGAAACACACTTTTTCTGGAATAAAGCGCGCAGGCGCCGGGTCTGTCCGCCGCAACCGACGGCTCCCGCCGCCGGGGCAGTCTCGAGAGGGGATGAGAGAGATGACGAGCGTTTTCGACGACGATACGCTGGCCCCAGGTGGCAGCGCGCGGCGCGAAGCCCTGAAGTGCATGGCCTGGGCCGGGACCGGACTGATCTGGAGCCTCGCGGGCGGGGTGCCGCTCGCCGGCATGCTCGGCCGGGCCGAAGCCGCCGCAGCGGAAGGCTTCACCTTCGCCCAGTTTTCCGACAGCCACCTGGGCTTCAACAAGGATCCGAACATGGATCCGACCGCGACGCTCAAGGAGGCGATCGCGGACTTGGCCAAGCTCGAGAAGAAGCCGGCCTTCATCATCCATACCGGTGACATCAGCCATCTCTCGAAACCGGTCGAGTTCGACACGGCGGCCGAGATCTTCAAGGAAACCGGCATCCCGGTGTTCTATGTGCCGGGCGAGCACGACGTGCTGACCGACGAGGGCGCCTCATACCGCGAGCGCTTCGCCCCCAAGGCCCAGGGCGACGGCTGGTTCAGCTTCGACCACGACGGCGTGCACTATATCGGCCTCGTCAACGTCCAGAACCTCAAGGCCGGCGGGCTCGGCAATCTCGGCAACGCGCAGCTGGTCTGGCTCGCGGACGATCTGCGGCCGCTCAAGGCCTCGACGCCGATCGTCGTGTTCGCCCACATCCCGCTCTGGACCGTCTACGCGGATTGGGGCTGGGGCACGGAGGACGGCACCAACGCGCTGGCGCTGCTCGCCCGCTTCGGCTCGGTTACCGTGCTGAACGGCCATATCCACCAGATCATGCAGAAGGTCGAGGGCAAGGTCGCGTTCCACACCGCCCGCTCGACCGCCTTCCCGCAGCCGGCGCCGGGCACTGCCGCCTCGGCCGGCCCGATGAAGGTACCGGCCGGCGAGCTCAAGAACTGGCTCGGCATCACCGACGTCACCTTCGTGCGCGGCCGGGAACGGCTCGCGATCGTCGACCACACACTCGCCTGAAGAGGTTCTAGATGACGCTCAATTTCACCCGCCGGCACACCCTGATGTCGGCGGCCGCAGCCCTGCTGCTGCTGGCGGGCCGGGCGGACGCGCACGACATGACGGCGATGCAGACCGCCCAGGCCGCGGCCGCCCCCGTCGTCGCCAATGCGGTCAAGATCGACAATTTCAGCTTTCAGCCGGCCGCCATCGTCGTCAAACCCGGCACGACCGTCACCTGGACCAACGCCGACGACATTCCGCACACGGTGACCGAGGCCGACAGGACGTTCAAATCACCGCCGCTCGACACCGACGATAAATGGAGCCACACCTTCACCGAGCCCGGCGAGTACCATTATTTCTGCTCGCTGCACTCCAAGATGGTCGGCACCGTCATCGTGAAGCCTTGAGCGCCATGCCTTGAACGTCAGGCCTTGAGCTTGTAGCCGCGGGCGAACATCACGTAGGCGAGCGCGAGGAGCGCCGCATCGAGCCCGAGCATCACGGCCATGCCGAGCCCCGGATCGGCATCGGCATGGCCGATGAAGCCCGCTCGGAAACCGTCGATCATGTAGAAGAACGGGTCGAGATGGGCGACGAAGCGCCAATGCTCCGGCAGCGCCTCGACCGAATAGAACGTGCCCGACAGGAACGAGGCCGGCATCACGATGAAGTTCGTGACCGCGGCGATATGGTCGAACTTCTCGGACCAGATGCCGCCGACGATGCCGAGCAGCGACAGCATGAGCGAGGCGAAGAAGCCGTGGAACAGCACGAGGCCCAGCGAATGGAGCGGCAGTTCCACGAACGGCACGACCGCGAGCGCCACGGCCACGCCCACGACGATACCGCGCGTAGCACCGCCCAAAGCCAGTGCCAGCACCGCCTCGATCGGCGAGAGCGGCGGCATCAGCAGGTCGACGATATTGCCCTGGACCTTGGCGATGACGATCGAGGAGGAGGTATTGGCGAACGCGTTCTGCGTCATCGCCATCATCATGAGGCCGGGAGCGAGGAACGTGCCATAGCCGACACCACCCGCCGTCCGCCCCGCACCGCCCAGCGCCAGAAGGAAGATCGAGAGATAGAGCAGGGTCGTGACCATCGGCGCCAACAGCGTCTGGGTATAGACCTTGATGAAGCGCCGGACTTCCTTCTCGTAGAGCGTCCAGAACCCCAACCAGTTGATCGCCCCGAACCGCCTGACGTCACCGACCGCCGCACGCGCCACGCCCAAGTCCTCCCGAAGCCCCGACCGGCCGCGACCCTAGACCCGCCGGCCGGGTGAGACAAGTTGGGGAATCGTGCGCTTCGAGATGGCAGCCCCGCCCCCGCCGTCATCCTTGGGCTTGACCCACTGCTGTCCGGTTTATTTTTCCCGTCATCCCCGCCCGCGCTAGGGGATGACGGTAGGTTGGAATCCTCTGATAACAGATGACGCTGGCGCCGCCTGCTTGATACTAAGCAACCATGTCTGATACCGCCCCACCCCCCAAGCCCGCCCCGCGCAAGCCCGGCCCCAAGCCCGCGACGCCTGAGCGGCTCGAGCGGGTGGCGCTGTTTCACCTGGAGCGTTTCGCGAGCTCGGCCGAGAACCTGCGGCGGGTGCTGATGCGGCGGGTCAGGAAGTCGGTCGAGGCCCAGGGCACGGATCCCGCGGCCGGGGCCCAGATGGTCGAGGCGCTGATCCAGCGTTTCGTGAAATCGGGGCTGCTCGACGACAAGACCTATGCCGAGGCGCGTGCCGCCCGGCTGCATCGGCGGGGGGCGTCGGCGCGCATGATCGCGGCGTCGCTTGCCGAGAAGGGCATCGATCGCGACCTCATCGGCGACACGCTCGTCGAGACGGACGACGAGGCCGGCACTTCGGCACGGCCGGGCGGCGACCTCGCCGCCGCCGCCGCCCTCGCCCGCCGCCGCCGGCTCGGCCCCTATCGGCCGGCGGACAAGCGCGCCGAATTCCGGCAGAAGGACCTGGGCACCCTCGCCCGCGCCGGCTTCACCCGGGTGATCGCGCTCCGCGTGCTCGGCGCCGAGGATCCGGAGGCACTGCAGGCACTCGTCGAGGAAGGCTGACGCCTCACGCCGGCTTCGCGACCGGTGCGCCGGGCTCGGCCACAATTTCCGTCTCCGCGGCAGCGGGTCTGGAGGGTGCCGCAGCGGCCGGCGGCAGCACGAGCTGCAACTCGCTCAGCACCTGCGCCGCGCGGTCGCCGAAATCGATTGTCTGGATGGCGCCCGGCACCATGCCGGGCAGATAGATCTTGGCCTCGTCGAGCGCGCGCTTCAGGCGCAGGCTGAATTCCCGGCCGATCGCCCATTGCTTCATCGGCAGCGTCTTGATGCGGCCCTGGAAGTTGAGGGTGTTCGGCGCGAAGCTCGCGAGGCCGAAGATCTCGATCTCGGCGATCATAAACGGGCCGAACGCCGGGTCGCTCTTCATGCCCTCGTAGACCTGGCGCAGGATCGCGATGACCTGGTCGGGATCGCTGCCGTAGGCAACCGACAGGTCGATGACGTGATAGGCGAAGTCCTTGGTCAGGTTCCTGACCTGGGTCACCGTGCTGTACGGAATCGTGTGCACGCTGCCGGCATTGTCGCGCAGCTTGATCGTGCGGATCGAGATCGCCTCGATCACGCCGGTATTGCCGCCGCCGAGGTCGACCACATCGCCGACGGCGATCGTATCCTCGACCAGCATGAACAGGCCGGTGATGATGTCCTTGACCAGCGCCTGGGAGCCGAAGCCGATAGCGAGGCCGACGACGCCGGCGCCGGCCAAGAGCGGCGCGATGTTGATGCCGAGCTCGGACAGGATCAGCAGCACGACCAGGAGCAGGAGCGAGATCCAGACGGCGTTGCGCGCGAACGGCAGGAGCGTGCGGACGCGCGCGCTGCGCGAGACGCGCTGGCCGCGGGAATCGACGCCGGCCAGATAGCGGTCGACCGCGGCGTTGAAGATCTCCCAGCAGCCGAACGCGATTGCCAGGATGAGCACGATCGTCAGGGCCGAGCCGGCGAGCTGCCGGCCGGAACTGCTCGACAACCAGGCGAAGGAGCCGAAGCCCCAGGCCTCGAGCAATGCCAGCGCCATGAAGCCCCAGAGCACGACGGTCGCCGCGATGTTCAGCACGGGCACGTAGCGGTTGGCGCGCGCCTCGAGCGTCGGAAAGCGTTCCCTCAGGTCGGCCGGGACGGCGAAGCCGCGCTCGGTCAGGCGCTTGATGCCGCGCCCGAGCAGGCGGACCGCGACCAGGATGCCGATCGTGAAGGCGCTGGCGCGGAACACAAAGACGAAGCCGCCCTCGATCTTGAGCGCGTAGACCACGAAGATCGTGACGATGTAGAGGATCGCCAGCGCATGCCAGACCTCGGACAACCGGTAGCGCAGGACTTCGAGCGTGCCGCTCGGGCCGGCCGGAGCCTCGTCCTCGGCGTTGCGCGTGGCGGCCGCATCGGCCTGCCCTTCGGGATCGGCGACTGCCCTCCGGTGCGGGCGCAGCCATTGACCGACCGCTTGGCGGTTCTGCAGCACGAACAGGCAGCCGAGGATGGTCATGAGCAGCGCCACGAGCTTTTGCAGGACAGCGCTGATGGCGCCCGGCGCGCCCATCCACCAGGCGGCCGGGATGAGCGCGAAGCCGTAGAAGCCCACCTGGGTGAAGCGGCGCACCCAGATGAAGAGATAGTTCGCCGTCTCCTCGCTGACCGGCACGAGCGTCCAGCCGGCCGCGCGCGGCGCCAGAAGCAGGGTCCAGGATGTCACGATGACGAGGCGCGCGTAGACGAAGGCGTGGATCAGCACGATCGCGACGCGCCGGGTCGTTTCGCGCGGCTGCAGATAGTCGGCCGTCACCTCGGCGGCCGTAAGGAACGCGAAGAACGGCAGGGCCGCGAGCAGGATCGCCAGCACGAGCAGGCTGATGCGGCCGAGCCAGGTCGTGGGATTGCGCCGGGTAGCCCGCCGGTGGATCACGCGCGCGACCTGGCGCATCAAGAAATCCGCCAGGATCGCCGCCGCCAGGATCAGGCCGATGTTGCGCCCGACCTCCTCCCAGGCGTCGCGCGCCGTCGGATCGGAGACCTGCCGGTCGAACCAGCCCATGAGATGCGGCGCACCGATCACGACCGTCGTCGCATCGACCATGTCGGAACCGATGCTCTGCAGATGATCGCCAACTATCGACAGAAGATCCGACGGTGCCGGTGGCGCCGGCGGGTTCGCCCCTTTCTCGGCCGCACTCAGCGTCTGCAGCTGCTTGATGAGCGCCTGGCGTTTCTGCTCGTCCTGCAGCGTGCCGACGAGCCGGTCGATGTCGGCGGCCGACACGCCGGCCTCGTTCGTCACCTGCTTGGCATTGGCCGCCGCGGCCGCCGCCTGCGACGGGGTGGCGAGTCCGAGGCCGAAAAGGAGGAAGGCACCAATGAGGGCGCGGCGGATGAGCGTGGCGGGGTTCGACATGGCCGGCACTCTACTCAAGGACCGCGAAGCGCGCCAAGGCTGCCGGACCGATTGTCGCAAGATTGATCTCGTCGCCCATGTTTTCTCCCGAAAGCGGCCAAGCCCGTGTAAAATCGGCCAATTTCGTTCGGAGACCATGCATGAACCGCTCTGCCCCGCTCGTTCTTGCGCTTGCACTCACCGCCTGCGCCGACAATCAGAGCTTCATCGGCATCACCACCTATGACAGCTCCTACATCCCGGGCGAACATGAGCTCTATGGCCCGACGATCCAGACCTTCGTGCGCGGCGGCCCGTTTCCCGGCATCGAGCCGACCGCGTCGACGGCGGCGGTGCTGGCCGACATGCAGGACGGCGGCTTTCCGCTGACGTACTTCACGACCGAAACCGTCGGGCGCTCGCCCTATCGGGTACTGATGGTGTTCGCGCCCACGCCCGGCACGGGCCTCGATCAGCTGTGCGACATGGATGCGCACAATATCGCGACCCTGCCGGTTGCCGCCGCCCCAACGCCCGACGGCCGCATCGGCCTCGCCGCCGCGTTCTGTCGGGCCGATAAGCTCATGGGCGGCGCCACGGGCACGCTCCCGGTCGCGGTCGCCGCCAACGATGCGGCCGTCAAGGGCTCGATCCAGGCATTCGTGCGCCAGATGTTCCCTGCAACCAATCCGACAGTCGGCCAGGGCAGCGATCCGCCCAACTGATCCTCCCCAACTGATCCTCCAGGCATCCCCGCCGGGCTGGTCCCGATCTTGCTTCGCCTCTATCGCACCTCGTTCGCGCAAGGAGCTTCTTGAAGATGGCCACGGCAAAGCTCGTCATCAGCAGCAAGAACTACTCGTCCTGGGCGCTCAGGGGCTGGCTGCTCTGCCGCATGGCTGGCCTTGATTTCGACGAAGAGATCGTCTCGTCCGACGATCCGTCGATGCGGGCGGAACTCCTGGTCCTGTCGCCGTCGACCCTGGTGCCGCGGCTCATCCACGACGGCATGACGATCTGGGACACGCTCGCCATTGCCGAATATCTGAACGAAACCTTCCCCGAAGCAGGCTTGTTGCCGAAAGAACGGGCAGCCCGCGCCCGCTGCCGCTCGGTCTCGGGCGAGATGCATTCGGGCTTCAGCGCACTCCGGTCCGGCCTGCCGGTCAACCTGAGGAAATTCACTCCCGGCTTTCACGTCTGGTCGGGCGCCCAGGCCGACATCGACCGCATCACGACGATCTGGCGCGAGTGCCTGGCGCTATCCGGCGGGCCCTTCCTGTTCGGCGCTGAGCGCTCCGTAGCCGACGCGATGTTCGCGCCCGTGACGACGCGCTTCAAGACCTATGACGTCGCGGTCGACCCGGTGAGCGCCGCCTACTGCAGACGGATCCTGGCGATGCCCGAGATGATCGAATGGTACGCCGACGCGGCTGAGGAGCAGGACGAGATCGAGGAGCTCGAAAGCGAGTTCTGAGCGCAGCACCAGGGGGCCCGGCCTGCCAGGCGGCCGGGCTTGAGGCCGATCGAAGGCGCGCCGGACGGCTCGTGGGGCAAGATGCGTTTCCCCGGAGCAAGGGTTCCTTGGCTTGCTCCTGGGGCGGTTATGGCTGGGCGGTTATGACGGCGCCGCCTCGTCCAAGGCGCACACTATTGCGAGATCCGCTCCCCTGACACGACATCGGCCGTGCGCGCCGGCGCGTGGCAACCGTTGCCGGCGTAGCTGTAGCTGCGCACGGTATGGCTGCCGTCGGCCGTCAGCACGGTCGAGCAGGCGGCGGTGCCGGTCGGGTCCAGAACGACCCAGACGAGCGCGTCGCCGCCGTTGGTGAGCCGGGTCTGCACGGAGGGATTGCCCCAACTGGCAATCGCCGTGCTTTCGGGCTGATTGAGAAACTGGGAGAGCTGAGCCTCATACGGGCTCTGGACCACCCGGGTTTCGGTGCAGCCGGCCGCAAGCAGCAGCAGACCAGCACCCGTGACGAAGTTGAGCTTTATCATAGTGCTCGGGAAACAGTCATCGGGTCGCGAAAGTTCCCTGAGCGACCGCGCCGCATTCTTGCCGTTTACTGGAGCGGCGGAGTGAAGGACTGCGCGGCCGCAGCCCTTCATTCAACGCCATTCAAGCTTAAACGCGAAGGTGGCACCCAAGGTTCAATCATGCCAATGAGAATGCAGGATGACGCTGCAGAAGTTGGTGCGCTGGAACGTCTGGTCCTTCAAGGCCAGCACGTCGTCGTTGACCGTGCCGAACGTGCTGTCCGGCCGATGCTTCATGCCGTGATAGAAGGCGTCGATGATGTTGTGCTTGAAGCGCTGCCCGCGCGGATGGGCGGAGACCACGGCCTCGCGCTGAGCGTCGCTGAACTGCTCATAGGCGAGGCCGAGCACGTCCATCTCGACGCCGGCTGTGACGAGCGCCACCTCCGACTTCTTGAACTCGGGGATGCCGGGCGTCGTGTGCAGCGCGATCGCATCCCACACGGTCTCGACATCCACCTCCGGCACGCCATAGCTGCGCAGGAAGTCGCGCGCGGCATTGGCGCCGTCGACCTCGAAGCGCAGTTGCGACTGGCGATATTTCTCGGTCAGGCCGATGTCGTGGAACATGGCGCCGACATAGAGCAGCTCGGGATCGTACTTCAGGTCCTTGCGCACGCCCGTCAGCGCGCCGAACAGATAGACGCGGGTCGAATGGTGGAACAGCAGATCCGATTCCGTGTCGCGGATCAGCTGGTTCAGGTCCCGCGCCATCTTGCTGTCGGGGATCTTGATGCCGGCGATCGACGTGTCCATGACTTCCTCCTCGAACGCGGGGTTGGCAACCCGGGGTGGGTTCAAGGCGCGTTCGTCGAGAGGAAATATCGCAGCCCGGGACACGGATTGCCCGGCGCCGGGACCGCCGGATCGGGCCAAACGCCCGTCGTTTTCGGCCAGCCGGCCGGCGTATTCAGCTCGTTTCCAATCTCCGGAAGTGATCGACCAGAAGATCAACAAAAGCCCGGACCTTCGGGCTCGTCAAATGCCGCGCCGGGTGCAGGGCCCAGGCTTCGAGGTCGCGATTGGGGACAGTGCCCCAGATTTTCAGCCGTCCTTCCGCCACGTCCTTCTGGATCAGCCAAGCGGGAAGCAGCGCCGCGCCGGCGCCGGCAAGAACCGCCTCGTGGACCAGCATCATCGATGAGCACCGCAAGATCACTTTCGGGATCACCGTGAGTTCTCCCACGGGGCCGAGGACGGTCCAGGCGGATTGGCTGCCCGTCGCCGAAAGAGCCACCGCGTCGATGCGCTCATCCGCGTGTCGCGGCAGGGGCATGCTTGGCGGGCTCGCCAGCACGCTTTGGCTGCGCAGGAACCGCCGCCCGACGAGGTTGCTGTCCGGCAGGGGATTTGCCCGGACCACCACGTCATAGCCTTCGCTCACTGGATCGATGAAGCGATCGTCGATGTCTATTTCCAACTCGACAGCCGGGTAGGTCCGCGCGAAGCGAGCGACGATTTCTCCCATCCCATACCGCGCCGCCAGCGCTGGGATGCTGACGCGCAGACGCCCCCGCACCAGCCCGCTCCGCGCGCTCATGTCTGTCCAGAGCGCGTCGAGATCCGCCAGCAACGGCGCGGCGCGATCGAAGAGAGAGCGTCCATCTTCGGTGAGCTGCGTCCCCGCCCCACTCCGTTCGAGCAGGGAGGTCCCGAGATGGGCTTCAAGCTCCCGCAGGCGGCGCGAAAGCGTCGCCTTCGGCGTTCCCGTTTCACGGGCGGCCGCATTCACTCCGCCCTCGCGGGCCACGGCGATGAAATGCACCAGCGCGTCGAGATCGGTGTGTTCCATATATGGACCACCCAGTTCCATTCTACGGTCTATCGGTTGTTCTATGGAACGCCAATTTCTCGGTCAGACGCAAGGGCGATCCCTTCGCGACGAATGACCAGCACGCAAGGAGCACCCAGTGACCGACATCTGGACCCCGACCAAAGTCGGAAACCTTGAGATCAAGAATCGGCTCGCGATGGCCCCCATGACCCGCAGTCGCGCCAACCCCGACGGGACGCCAGGCTCACTGGCCGCCGAGTACTATGCCCAGCGCGCCGACCTCGGCCTGCTCATCGCCGAGGGGACCCAGCCCTCCGACGAGGGGCAAGGCTACATCTTCACGCCCGGGATCTATACCGAAGCGCATGTCGAAGGGTGGAAGCAGATCACCTCGGCCGTACATGAAGCAGGCTCGCACATCTTCATCCAGCTGATGCATGTGGGCCGGACCTCGCATCCCGACAACACACCAGGCCGCATTCGGGCGGTGGCACCCTCGGCGATCGCGCCCAAGGATCAGATGTTCACGCTCGAAGGGATGAAGCCCATCCCCGAGCCGCGTGCCCTCACGCTCGAGGACATCGGCCGCACCATCCGTGACTTCCGCCATGCGGCACGCCGCGCCGTGGACGCCGGGGCTGACGGGGTCGAAATTCACGGCGCCAACGGCTACCTGATCCAGCAGTTCTTCGCTCCGAACGCCAATGTCCGGACCGACGCCTATGGCGGTAGCATCGAGAACCGCGCCCGCTTCGCGATCGAAGTCGCCAAGGCGATCGCTGAAGAGATCGGCGCCGAACGCACTGGTATCCGCCTGTCGCCTGGCGCCACGCTCGGCGGGCTGGAAGAGGGCCCCGAAGGTCCGGACCTCTACCGCTATCTCGTCCGCGAGCTGAACAAACTGGGATTGGCCTATGTCCACCTCATGCATCTCGGCGACGACACCCTGCTGGCTGACATCCGTAGAAGCTGGGATCAGGCACTGATCGTCAACCGGCCGGGCCGCGCCTTGCAGAATGTCGGCGCGGATATCAGGGCGGGCATGGCTGACCTGGAATCCTATGGGCAGCTTGTCCTGGCCACGCCGGACTTCACCGCTCGGCTGAAGTTCGGCGCGTCGATGAATGTGGCGGACAGATCCACCTACTTCGGCGGCAGCGCCAAGGGCTATACCGATTACCCGACGCTCGCTGCTGAAGCAGCCGTGTGACGCTGCCCACCAAGCACGACCGCCGCGCGACGTGCGGCGGTCGGCAGGGCGGATTCGGCATCAAGAGCCTCTCCGCCGGTCCCGCGCTGATGTCTCAGCTCGCGATGGCTGATGTCCGCTTGGAGGCAGCTTCCAGCGGCCGAGCAGGGTCGTGAGCGGCTATTGCCAATCGAGTTTCCAACTCAGGATGCCGGCCGTTGGAAGCTGGCACGATACTGCCCGGGCGTGACCCCCAGGCGCTTCGTGAACACGATGCGCATGCGGTCGGCGCTGCCGAAGCCTGAGCGATAGGCCACGACCTTGAGGGCCAGGTCGCTGCCTTCGAGCAGGTTGCGCGCCGTGTCGAGGCGCGCCCGCTCGACGAACTCGGCCGGCGTCATGTCCGCTTGCTCGACGAAATGGCGCGCAAGGTTGCGCACGCTCATGCCGGCGATCTCCGCCAGCTTCGCCACGGGGAAATCCTCCATGACATGGGCCATGACATGGGCCTGGATGCGGGCGATCGGCGAGGTTTCGTCGGCCGGGGCCGCGAGGAACGGGCTGAACTGAGACTGGCCGCCCTGACGCTGGGCGACCACGACCAGGCGCTTGGCGACCGCGAGCGCCAGTGCGGCGCCGTGATCCTCCGCGACGAGCGCCAAGGCCAGGTCGATGCCGGCCGTGACGCCGGCGGAGGTCACGAGCGGGCCGTCGCGCAGATAGATCCGGTCGAAGGCCACCCGCGCCCGGGGAAAGCGTCGGGCCAGCGCCGGCGCGTCCTGCCAATGGGTCGTGACTTGCCGCCCGTCGAGCAGGCCGGCGTGGCCGAGCGCGAAGGCGCCGGTGCAGATCGAGCCATACTGCGGCACGTGGTGGACGGCGTCGGCGAGCCAGTCGGAGAGCTCAGGATTGCGCTCGGCCGTCGGCAGATGCGGGCCACCTGCAACCAGCAGCAGATCGTGGCCATCGCCTGCCTCAGACAGGATGCGATCGGCGCTCATCAGCATGCCGTTGGACGCGCGGAACGGGCCCGCGACGGTGCCGAGCAGGGTCACGTCATAGCCCCGCCCCTCGCCCGTGAAGCGGTTCGCCTCGGCGAAGGCGTCGAGCGGCCCCGCGACGTCGAGCGCCTGGACTCCGGGAAAAATGACGATCGCGACCCGGCGCATCGGTTGTCACCGCGTCCCGGATCGCATGGCGGGCGACCTTAGTGGTCGTCCATCTTGAGCGCGGCCAGGAAGGCCGACTGCGGGATCTCGACCTTGCCGAACTGCCGCATGCGCTTCTTGCCTTCCTTCTGCTTTTCCAGAAGCTTGCGCTTGCGGCTGATGTCGCCGCCGTAGCACTTGGCGAGCACGTCCTTGCGCATGGCGCGCACAGTCTCGCGCGCGATGATGCGGGCACCGATCGCCGCCTGGATCGCGATCTGGAACAGCTGCGGCGGGATCAAGTCTTTCAGCCGCGCCACCAGCGCCCGACCGCGATAATCCGCCTGGCTGCGATGGACGATGGTGCCGAGCGCGTCGACCGGCTCGTGGTTGACCAGGATGTTCATGACCACGAGGTCGCCTTCCTCGTAATGGTCGATCTGGTAATCGAAGCTCGCGTAACCGCGGCTCACGGATTTCAGCCGGTCGTAGAAGTCGAACACGACCTCGTTCAGCGGCAGCTTATAGACCAGCATCGCGCGGTTGCCGGCGTAGGTCAGGTCGACCTGAATGCCGCGCCGTTCGGTGCAGAGCGCCAGGATCGTGCCCAGATACTCGTCCGGCACCATGATCGTGGCCTTGATCCAAGGTTCCTCGATATGGTCGATCTTGACCGGATCCGGCATGTCGACGGGATTATGCAGCTCCATCATCTCGCCGTTGGTCAGATACACGTGATAGACGACGCTGGGCGCGGTCGTGATCAGGTCGAGATTGAATTCGCGCTCGAGCCGCTCCTGGATGATCTCCAGGTGCAGGAGCCCGAGGCAGCCGACGCGGAAGCCGAAGCCCAGCGCCGCCGAGGTCTCGGCCTCGGCCGCGAAGCTCGCGTCGTTGAGCCTGAGCTTGGCGATGCTGTCGCGCAAATGCTCATAGTCGGCGGCATCGACCGGGAACAGGCCGCAGAACACGACCGGCACGGACGGCTTGAAGCCCGGCAGCGCCTCCGCGGCAGGGCGGCGCTCCTCGGTGATCGTGTCGCCGACGTTGGTGTCGGCGACCGACTTGATGCTGGCGGTGATGAAGCCGACTTCGCCCGGATTGAGCTCGCCGGTCAGCACCGCCTTGGGCGTGAAGTACCCGACGCGCTCGACGGTATGGAGTGCGCCCGAATTCATCATGCGGATCTTCATGCCGGTCTTCAGCACGCCGTCGCGGATGCGCACCAGGATCATGACGCCCAGGTACGCGTCGTACCAGCTGTCGACCAGCAGCGCCTTCAGCGGTGCCGTCTCGTCGCCGGTCGGTGCCGGCAGGCGGGTGACGAGCGCTTCGAGCACACCCTTGATGTTGAGCCCGGTCTTGGCCGAGATCTCGACTGCGTCGGACGCGTCGAGGCCGATCACGTCCTCGATCTGCTGCTTGATGCGCTCCGGCTCGGCCGCGGGCAGGTCGATCTTGTTCAGGATCGGCACGATCTCGTGGCCGGCGTCGAGCGCCTGGTAGACGTTGGCGAGCGTCTGGGCTTCGACACCCTGGCTCGCATCGACCACCAGCAGCGAGCCCTCGCAGGCGGCAAGCGACCGGCTCACCTCATAGGCGAAGTCGACATGGCCCGGCGTATCCATCAGATTGAGCGTATAGGTCTGGCCGTCGTCCGCCTTATATTGCAGGCGAACGGTCTGGGCCTTGATGGTGATGCCGCGCTCGCGCTCGATATCCATGCTGTCGAGCACCTGCTCGCGCATCTCGCGGGTGTCGAGGCCTCCGCAATATTGGATCAGCCGGTCGGCAAGGGTGGACTTGCCATGGTCGATATGGGCGACGATCGAGAAATTGCGGATATGCGAGAGGTCGGTCATGGGGCGCCGCTGTTCCAGGAATTGGCCGCGACCATAGGGCCAGCCGGGATGCGGCGCAACAAAAGCGCTCGGCCGGCATGGCGCCATGCACGCCGTTGCAGTATAAGCCCGTTCGTCGATCCCCGACCGAGAGGAGTCCGCCATGGCCGCGAAGAAAAACGCGATCGCCCGGGACCTGCGGTCGCCGAAATACCGACCGCGGGTCGTCAAATCCAAGAAAGCCTATGTCCGCCGCCCGAAGCACCCCGCCCGGGCGGCGGATGGGTTTTGGGGGCCGTTCTCGGGATTGGGCGCTTCAGCCGACCACTTCGCCACCGCGCAGCGCCAGGAACGCGCCGTGGCCGAGCTCGGTCCATTGTTCGTCGGAGGTGAGCGGCCGGGTCGCAACCACGGTCACGACGTCGTTGGGCGTGGTCTCCGTGGCGAAATCGACCTTGATGTCGTCGTCGATCAGCGTCGCCTGGCCGAACGGCGCACGCCGGGTCAGGAGGGCGAGGCGCGTGCTGCAATGGCAATAGAGCGAGCGGCTGTCGCTCAAGAGCAGGTTGAACACGCCGAGCGTCGCTAGCTCGCGCGAGAGGTCGCGGATCGCGCGATCGAGGGCCGCCTGCGGCGGTGCCTCGCGCCAGATGGTCCGGAGCTGATCCAGCATCCAGCAGAACGCGTGCTCGCTGTCAGTCGTGCCGATCGGCCGGTAATGGGCGAGCGGCCGTTGCTTGACGCCCTTCAGCTGACCATTGTGCGCGAAGGTCCAGCTGCGGCCCCAGAGCTCTCGGGTGAAGGGGTGGGTGTTCTCGAGCGAGACGCGGCCGCGGTTGGCGCGCCGGATGTGGCTGATCGCGATGCGGCTCTTGATCGGATAGGCCCGCACGAAGCGGGCGATCTCGGAATCGGCGCTCGCCTGCGGGTCGTGGAAGGTGCGGCACGCCTTGCCGTCATAGAACGCGATGCCCCAGCCGTCGCCGTGCGGCCCGGTGCCGCCGCCGCGCCGCACCAGGCCGGCGAAGCTGAAGCAGATGTCGGTCGGCACGTTGGCGCTCATGCCCAGAAGTTCGCACATGCGGGATCGCTATCCGGTTGATCCAAGGCCGCTTCCCGGCCCCGGGCCAGCTTAGCGAAGGCGCCATGCCATGCAAAGAAACGGAGCTTTGCCAGCACGTCCTGCCCCGTCGCCTCCGACCGACGCGCGAGATTTTCGCCGCCGCCACATCTCAAGGTGGGCCTAGCCGCCTGACCAGCGCGGGGCTGTAATGCGGGCGCGGGCCTTGTGACGCGCCGCCCGCGCCGCGACCATCGCCCGGTCGAAGACGGCGTCGGACTTTGGGCATGCGGCCGGTACATCTCCTCTGGGCGATCGCCATCACGGCGGTCTGGGGCTTCAACTTCGTCGTCATCAAGGCCGGCCTCGGCAGCTTTCCGCCGCTGCTGCTGACGGCGCTGCGCTTCGCGTTCGCGGCCCTCCCGGCCCTGGTGCTGGAGCGGCCGGCAGTGCCGTGGCGCCACATGATCCTGACCGGGCTCGCCCTGTTCGTCGGCCAATATGTCCTGCTGTTCGTCGCCATGAGCCACGGCATGCCGCCCGGCCTGGCGTCGATCACGCTGCAGATCCAGGCTTGCTTCACCATGCTGCTGGCCATCCTGGTGCTGGGCGAGCGGCCGCAGCCCCGACAGATCGCTGGCGCGGCCGTGGCGCTCGCCGGCCTCGCTGCGATCGGCTCGACCGTTGGCGGCGACGTGAGCACGCTCGGCCTTGGTCTCACCATCCTGAGCGCGCTCAGCTGGGCCGCCGGCAACCTGCTGCTGAAACGCATGCCGAAGCCGGCGGACGGCCGGCCGGTCAAGATGCTGAACCTGATCGTCTGGCTGAGCCTGGTGCCAATCGCGCCGACGCTGGCGCTCTCGCTCGGCTTCGAAGGGCCGGAGCGCATCGCGGCCGCCCTCACCCATGCCGGCTGGCTGGGATTCGGTGCGCTGTTCTATATCGTCGTCTTCTCGACGCTCCTGGGCTTCGGCGTCTGGGGCCGGCTGCTCTCACTCTATGCCGCCTCGACCGTCGTGCCCTTCTCGCTGCTGGTGCCGATCTTCGGCGCCGTGTCGGCCGCCCTCGTGTTCCACGAAAGCTTCGGCCCCGGCCGGCTCGCCGGCATGGCGCTCATCATGAGCGGCCTCGCCATCTCCTCGCTGCCGATCGGCCGCCTGCGCGCAAAGCGGCAGGCGGCCTAGCAGCAGCCTAGGCCGCCTGGACGCCGGCGATGAACTGCTCGACCTCGCGGCTGAGGGCCGTCGACTGCTGGCCGAGATCGGCCGCCGTCTCGCGCACCTGGCCCGCCGCCGTCCCGGTTTCTGCCGCCGAGGCGCGGACCTCGCCCAGCTGGCCCGACACCTGCCCCGTCGCGGTCGCCACTTCCTGGGCGTCGCGCGCGACCTGGTTCATGGCGCTCACCTGGCCTTGCACCGCCTCCGTGATGGCACCGGTAAGCCCGTCGACCTCCTGGATGCGCGTGCGGATGCCGCCGATCGCTCGTACGGCCGTCTCCGTGGCGCCCTGGATCGCCGCGACCTGGCGCGTGATCTGCTCGGTCGCAGCCCCGGTCTGGGCGGCCAGCGATTTCACCTCGCTCGCCACCACGGCGAAGCCCTTGCCGGCTTCCCCCGCCCTGGCCGCCTCGATCGTCGCGTTCAAGGCCAGGAGATTGGTCTGTGACGCAATGGCGCTGATCACGCCCACCACCTGCCCGATTTCCGCGGCCGCATCGGACAGGCGTGCCACCTCGCGGTCAGTCGCCTCGGCATCGGCGACGGCGCGGGCCGTGAGGCTCGAGGATTGCGCGACCTTGTCCGACACTTCGGCCAGCGATGCGCGCATCTCCTCGGCCGCTCCGGCGACGGCATTGATGCTGTCGGCCGCCTGCTCGACCGCCCGGGCAATATCCTCGGTCCGCCGGTTTGCATCGTCGGCGAGGCCGGTCATGGCCTCGGCCGCCCTGGTCATCCGCTGGGTCGCCTGACCAACGGTGTCGAGCGCGCGGCGGGCCGACGCCTCGAAGCCGCGGCACAACGTGCCGAGCTGAGTCGCCCGGACAAGATCCGCCTCCTGCGCCTTGAGGCGCTCCGTCGCCAAACGGTCGGCATCGAGCGCCCCCTGGCGCAGGGCCTCGAGCGTCGCCGCCATTTCGGCGAACTCATCCTGCTGGCCGACCTGAGGCACCGGCTGCGCATAGTCGCGCCGGGACAGGTGCCCGATCGCGGTACTGAGCTCCCGCACCGGGGTGACGACGCGCCGGCGGATCAGCCGCAGCACGAAAGCAGCGCCGGCCAGCGCCAGAAACAGCGCAGCACCCGAGATCGACAGGCTGAGCCACGCCGCCGCACGCTCATCCTCGGCCCGCCGCTGCATCAGATCGAGCGCGGTGAACGCGATCTTGAGAATGGCCCCGAACGGTGCGTTGCAGAGCGCCGTCCATTGCGTCGGCGAGACCGGCGCGGTGCCGCTGTCGTCGAGCTTCTGGTAGACGGCGTCTCGCTCTGCCATGGAGGTATTCGTCGCCGCCTCCGCATCCGTGATGGCTTTGCGCAAAGCGTCGGACAGGCCCGGGCGCACCGTCAGGCCCTTGAGCGTGTTCCAGCCGGCCTCATCGTTGCCGCGCAGCCGATCGACGGTCGAGCGCCCCTGGACAGACAGTTTCTTGCCACCCGCGACGGCACCGCGGGCAGCAGAGCACTCCGAGCCGACGGGATCGCGGATCGCCCAGGCGGTCTGGCGTGCACCGACCAGTTCGCCGATCGCCGGATCGGCGATCCTCGCCTCACCAGCAACGCCCAGCGACGCGTCGTTCAAGCTGTCGATCACCGCGCCCACGGATTTGTACCAGGCATCCGTCGCTTTGATGTCGCGCTCGGCCTTGGGCTTCGCGGCATAGGCCTCGAGCTGGTCCCACTCTTGGCCCGCCGCACTCCAGCGCTGCTGCAGCTCGGCCGTCAGCCGGTCGAGACCGGCGCCACCGATGCGCGGCAGGACCGCGACGGCGGCCTTGAACTGAGCGGTCTGGTTCTCCCTGATTTCCTTCAGCTTCGGCTTCGGGTCATCGAGATTGAGAAGGGCGGTCTGCGTGTCGCCGCGTGTGACGCGCAGCACCTGCATGGCGCCGAACACCGTCCGATCGGCTTCGGCCAAGGTGACCAGCCGCCCGGCTGCGGCCGTCTCCCGGACGGCCGTCACGACGCGCAACCCCAGCACGATCACCAGAATCGCGCATAATGCGACGAACGCTGCTGTCAGCAGACTGCCGACGCGAAAATGAATCCCTCGGTTCATGTCGCTCCATCCGTTGGCGCGCGTCGCTCGCACGCTCTCGGAGATCGACATAACGCGAGAAAATTAACGAACTGATATAGTAATCGTGAAGAGTGTTCCCGCGCCCGTTGCAAGAGGCGCGGGATCCTCTCGGGCCGTCAGCCGCGGAGCACCGCGCCGGTCAGCTTGGTCACCTGCGCCACGATCGTCTTCGACACCGCCTCGATCGCCTCGTCGGTCAAGGTCGCCTCGACCGGCTGCAGCGTGACGGTGAGCGCCAGCGACTTCTTACCCTCCGGCACGCCCTGTCCGGTGTAGACGTCGAACAGGCGCACCTCCGTCACCAGCTTCTTGTCGGCGCCGCGCGCCGCGCGCAGCACCGCCTCAGCCGGCACGGTCTGGTCGACCAGGAAGGCAAAGTCGCGCTCGATCGGCTGGAACGGCGAGAGCTTCAGGAGCGGCCGCCCCTTCTGCGCCTTCACCGGCGGCACCGCGTCCAGGTAGACCTCGAATCCCACCGCCGGCCCCTTGAGACCGAGCGCCGTCACCAGGCGCGGGTGGATCTCGCCGAAATGGGCGAGCACTGTCTTCGGACCCAAGCGGATCGAGCCGCCGCGGCCCGGATGGTACCAACCCGGCGGATCGGCTGTGACCTGCAGGTTCTCGACCGGGGCTCCCGCCGCGGCGAGGGCGGCCAGCGCATCGGCCTTGGCGTCGAACGCATCGACCGGGGCGCCCGCGTTCCGCCACAGCTTCCTCGCCGTCCGGCCATGGCGGATGCCGGCCGCAACCAGTGCCTGGCCCTCCGGCGTGTCGTCGCGATATTGCGGGCCCAGCTCGAACAGCGCCGCGTCGCCATAGCCGCGGTCGGCATTGCGCTGCGCCGCGGTCAGCAGGTTCGGCAGGATCGACGGCCGCATGACGTCGAGGTCGCTCGAGATCGGGTTCGCGACCGCGAGCGACGCGTCCGCCGTACCGAACAGCCCGGCATTGCCGATGCCGAAGAGCGCGCTCGACATGAAGGAATAGGTCACCGCCTCGTGGAGGCCGCGTTCGGCAAGCGTGCGCCGGACAAGGCCGGCGCGGCGCTGGTTCGCGTCGACCGCCTGGCCCGGCAAGGCGCCGACCGGGCGAAGCGGCACGGCCGGAATATGGTCATAGCCGTGGAGACGCAGCACCTCCTCGACCAGGTCGGCCTCGCCCTCGATGTCGGCGCGCCACGACGGCAGCGACACGGCGAAATGGTCGCTAGCCTTGGCGACGGAACAGCCGAGATGGCTCAGGATCCGCGCGATGTCCTGGTCCGGCACGGTAACGGCGCCCAGCGTCTCGACCCGCTCCGGCCGGAGCGTCACGGTCCGCTGCCAATGCGGCTCGGCGCCGGTCACCGTGACCTCGCCCGGCTCGCCGCCGCACAGCTCCAGCACGAGCTTGGTCGCGATCTCGATGCCGTCGCGCACGAAGGCCGGATCGACGCCGCGCTCGAAGCGATAGCGCGCGTCCGACTGCACGCTGAGGCGACGGCCGGTCTCGGCCGTACGGGTCGGATCGAACAGCGCCGCCTCGATCAGCACGTCGACCGTGCCCTCGTCGCAGCCGGTCGTCTCGCCGCCCATGACGCCGCCGAGGCTGACGACGCCGCTCGCGTCCGAGATGGCGACCATGCCGGGCTCGAGCGCGTATTCCTTGCCGTTCAAGGCCAGGAGCGTCTCGCCGCCCTTGGCCGGATGCACGGTCAGGTCGCCCTTGACCTTCGCCACGTCGAACACGTGCAGCGGCCGGTTGACGTCGAACGTCATGTAGTTGGTGATGTCGACCAGCGCCGAGATCGGGCGGAGGCCGATCGAAGTCAGCCGCTCCTGCAGCCAGGCCGGGCTCGGCCCGTTCCTGACGCCACGGATGACGCGGCCGACGAACATCGGGCAGTCCTTCAGCGCCTCCCCGGCGATATGGATCTTGACCGGGCTCGGGAAACGGCCGGGGATCTTCTCGACCGCAAGCGGCTTCAGCGTACCGAGGCCGGCCGCCGCGAGATCGCGGGCGATGCCACGCACGCCCAGGCAGTCGGCCCGGTTCGGCGTGATCTTGATGTCGAGCAGCGGATCGTCGAGCCCGAGCACGGCCGCGAACGGCTCGCCGACGGGTGCTTCGGCCGGCAGCTCGATGATGCCCTCGTGATCCTCGCTCAGGCCCATCTCATAGGCCGAGCACATCATGCCGTTGGATTTGACGCCGCGGATCTCGCTGGGCTTCAGCACCAGGCCGGTCCGGGGAATGGTCGAGCCCGAGGGCGCGAACACGACTTTCAAGCCCGCCCGCGCATTGGGCGCGCCGCAGACGACCTGGATCGTTTCGGATCCGGTATCGACCTTGCAAAGCTTGAGCTTGTCCGCGTTCGGATGCTGCTCGGCCGAGACGACGTAGGCGACCTTGAACGGCGCCAGTGCGGCTCCCCGGTCCTCGATATTGTCGACCTCGAGCCCGAACATGGTGAGCGTCCGGGTCAGGGTCGCGAGGTCCGCATCGGTCTCGAGATGCTGCTTCAACCAGGAAAGCGTGGTCTTCATCGGCTGAGCCCTCCCGTCAGGCTCGGTCGTTCCAAGGGCAGGAAACCATAGTGGCGGAGCCAGCGCAGGTCCGACTCATAGAAGGTGCGGAGATCGGGGATGCCGTACTTCAGCATCGCGATGCGCTCGATGCCCATGCCGAAGGCGAAGCCCTGGTAGCGGGTCGGATCGATGCCGCAATTCGCCAGCACCTTCGGATGGACCATGCCGCAGCCCAGAATCTCGAGCCAGTCGCCATAGTTGCCGAGCTTCAGCTCGCCGCCCGAGCGCTTGCAGCCGATGTCGACCTCGGCGCCCGGCTCGACGAATGGGAAATAGCTCGGCCGGAAGCGGAGCGGCAGGTCGTCGATGTCGAAGAACGCGCGCAGGAATTCGGTAAGGCAGCCCTTCAAGTGCCCCATGTGGGTCGTCTCGTCGATCACCAGCCCTTCGACCTGATGGAACATCGGCGAATGGGTCGCATCGTGATCGAAGCGGAAGGTGCGGCCCGGGCAGATGATGCGGATCGGGTGACCCTCGGCGAGCTTGTCCTTGTCGCGCAGCATGGTGCGGATCTGCACCGGGGAGGTGTGGGTCCGCAGCACCTTGCGCGTGCCGTCCGGCTTGTCGGCCAGATAGAACGTGTCGTGCTCCTGCCGCGCCGGATGGTCGGCCGGGATGTTGAGCGCCTCGAAGTTGTAGAAATCGTCCTCGATGTGCGGACCTTCCTCGACGCTGAAACCCATGGCGCCGAAGATCGCGGTCAGCTCGTCGATCGTCTGGCTGATCGGATGGATGCGGCCCGCGGTCTCATGGGCGACCGGCAGGGTCACGTCGAGCCGCTCGGAGGCCAAGCGCCGCTCCAGCTCAGCCTCGGCCAGATGGGTCTGCGCGGCGTCGAGCGCAGCGGCGATCTCATCCTTCAGGCGGTTCAAGGCCTGGCCCGCAGTCTTGCGCGCCTCTGCGTCGAGGCCGCCCAGATCCTTCATCAGGCCGGTGATCTCGCCCTTGCGGCCCAAGGCCGCGACGCGGACTTGCTCGAGTGCCGCCGGGCTGTCTGCGCGAGCGATCTCCGCCAGCAGGCGGGTGCGCAAGGCTTCCAACGCGTCCATCGCTTTCCCTCGGGATGGTCAAAGAGGACAAAAAGAAAGGGCCGAAGATCGGATCTTCGGCCCTGGTACTGGTGCGGATCGTTCGCTTGGGCGCGGGCCGCCCGATGATCGGGCGGAAGAGCGCGCATGCAACTCGACCGACGGGGCCGTCAGCGGGTCCCGGTGCTAAATCGAGCGGCGAGCCGAGCGATCGTCATGGCGATGCTTACTCGGCCGCGGCCTTGGCCTTCTCGCCGAGCGCCTTCTGGGCGGTCTCGACCAGCGACTTGAACGCGTTCGGCTGGGTGATGGCGAGGTCCGAGATGATCTTGCGATCGAGCTCGATGCCGGCCAGCTTGATGCCGTTCATGAACTGCGAATAGGTCAGGCCATGCTGGCGGACGCCGGCGTTGATGCGCTGGATCCACAGGCCGCGGAACGAGCGCTTCTTGGCGCGCCGGTCGCGGTAGGCATACTGCAGGCCCTTCTCGACCTTCTCGATCGCGACGCGATAGGCCTTGCTGCCCCGGCCGCGATAGCCCTTGGCGAGGTCGAGGATCTTCTTGTGACGGGCGTGGGTGATCACGCCCCGCTTGACGCGTGCCATGTTCTCAACCCCTCAGATACGGCATGTACCACTTGACCAACGTCGAATCGCCCTTCTGGAGCGTGACGGTGCCACGGGCCTTGCGCTTCATCTTCTGCGGCTTGGAGATCAGGCGGTGACGCTTGTGCGCCACGTTCATCTTGATCTTGCCGGTCGCGGTGCGGCTGAACCGCTTCTTCGCGCCGGATTTGGTCTTGAGCTTGGGCACTTTTCAGTTCCTTTGACCAAGGTTGCGATGCGGTGGCAGGCATGCCCTGCGGCGCATAAATGCGCGGCCGTACCACCGGGATGGAGGCGGAGGGTATAGGCCATGAGGCGGGGGAACGCAAGCGGCGGCCACAGGAGCGGCCGGCATGGAAGGGAGCCGTGCCATGCAGGGCTCCCTCTCCTGAGTGATCAGCCGGGGCGGTCAGCCGGCGCGCGCCGGCTTCTCCTCCCGGATCGCGGCGCGGATGCGCTCACGCAGGGCTTCGGAGACCGGCCCGATCTCGTGAGCGTCATGAGCGTGATCGAGCTCCTTCACGATCACTTCCGCGTCGGTCGGTCCATGGACCTGATAGTCGCAGCCCGGGAACACCGAGCCGCAATCGAGAACCTTGGTCATTTCGCTCTCTCCCGCAAAGTCGCTTGCCTCTGAACGGGGCTTGGGGGCGACACCAAGAGAACCGACCCGGAGGGCGCTTCGTTCCGCATTTTCGTTAGCTGCGGGACGGCCGCGGCGACGGTTTCCAGTCCGGCGGCGCCAGCTCGAAATGGGCGAATTCGAAGCCGGGCGAGACGGCGCAGCTGACGAGCGTCCAGGCACCGAGGCTGACGGCGCATTGCCAGGCATGGGGCGGCACGATCGCCTGGGGCTTGAGCCCATTCGCGAGATCGGCGCCCAGATGCACGCCCCAGGCGTCATGGCCGTTCTCCGATACGGTAAGCGCCAGCGGCGCCCCCGCGTGCCAGAGCCAGATTTCGGTCGCGTCGATCCGGTGCCAATGGGATTGTTCGCCCGCCTGCAGCACGAAATAGATCGCCGTCACCGCCGCGCGCTCGCCGGATAAGGCGGGCGCGCGGTAGGTCTCGACATAGTGCCCGCCCTCGGGATGCGGCTGCATGCCGAGGGCGCGGATAATGTCGTGCGCTGTCGTCATGCCTTCGGGACGGTCGCGACGAACGACGGGCGCTCGGCCACGTCCGCGTACCAGGCGGCGAGCGTCGGATGGGCCGAACGCCAATCCTCCTCGGGGAAGCGGAAGTCGAGATAGCCCAGCGCGCAGCCGGCCGCGATCTCGCCGATCGTGAGCGAACCGCCGAGGCGCTCCGCGGCAAGAGCGGCCAGCGCCTGGCGGATCTTGCGGAATTGGCCCTCGCTCCAGGCGGCCCAGCGCTGCGGTTCCGGCCGGAGATTGTGCTCGTAGCGGACGAGCAATGCCGCATCGAGCAGGCCGTCGGCCGTCGCCTGCCGGCGGAGCGCCGTCCAGCGCGCCGGCCCCTCTGCCGGGAACAGCCGGTGACCGCCGTGCAGACTGTCGAGATACTCCGCGATGACGCGGGAATCGAACAGGCCCGTCCCGTCATCGAGCACCAGGGTCGGCACCTTGACCAGCGGGTTCTTGGCCGCGACGTCGGAATTGACGAGCGTCGGCGCCACGGTGCTGGGCACCAGTTCGATCTTGCCTGCAAGCCCGGTCTCGTGCGCCACGACCATGACCTTGCGGACATAGGGCGAGGCGGCGGAATAAAGCAGCTTCATGAAGGGTGCCCCCCTTGGCTCCGGTTATCAGAAATTGTCCTTGGCGCGGCGGACCGCGGCAAACACGTCGGCCGCGGGCCGGCCGGCGAGGCCCATCGCCGCCTGCACCGCCGGCACGTCGGCGCGCAGGAACGGGTTCGTCGCCTTCTCGACGCCGAGCACTGTCGGGATGGTCGGCTTGCCGGCGGCGCGGAGCGCCGTCACCTCGGCCGCGCGCGCCTCGAGCGCCGCGTTGTTCGGCTCGATCGTGCGGGCGAAGCGCGCATTCGATTGGGTATATTCGTGGCCGCAATAGACCCGCGTCGCGTCCGGCAGGGCTTTGAGCTTGCCGAGCGAGCGCCACATTTCCTCGGGCGTGCCCTCGAACAGCTTGCCGCAGCCGAGCGAGAACAGCGTGTCGCCGGAGAACAGGGCCTCGTCCGCCTCGAACCAGAGCGCGATATGGCCCGACGTGTGGCCCGGCACGGCGAAGACCTGTGCCTCGCTGCCGCCGACCCGATAGCGGTCGCCCTCGGCGAGCGGCACGTCGACGTCCGGGATGCGGTGCAGGTCGGCGCGCGGTGCCGCGATGACAGCGCCGGTCGCGGCCTTGAGCGCCGCATTGCCGCCGATATGGTCCGGATGGTGATGGGTATTGAGGATATGGCCGAGGCGCCAGCCCTCGGCCTCGAGCACGGCCAGCACAGGTGCTGCTTCCGACGGATCGACGACCGCCGTGTCGCCGGTCGCAGGATCGTGCAGCAGATAGCCGTAGTTGTCGGACAAGAGCGGCACCAGCCGGATCTCGAGCGCCATCGCGTGTCTCCCCGTCGCATTAAACGGCTTCGCATCAAACGACTTCGCACCAAAGGTCGTCGCGTCGAACGCCGACACCATAGGGGCCCTGCCCTGCGTGCGCCAAGCCTTCACGAGCGGCTTTTCGTGCTAAAGTCCGGCGCAATGTATTCCGACGTCGTCGATCTCCGCGATTTCTATCAGTCGAGCCTGGGCCAGGTCGCCCGGCGCATGATCCGTCGCCGCATCCGCATGATCTGGCCGGACGTGACCGGCATGCGGGTGCTGGGGCTGGGCTACGCGACACCCTATCTCCGGCCGTTCCATGACGAGGCCGAGCGGGTCGCAGCCTTGATGCCGGCCGCCCAGGGCGTGCTGCAATGGCCGCGCGGCGAGAAGAACGTGACGGCACTGTGCGACGAGGGCGAGCTGCCGCTGCAGGACGCGTCCATCGACCGGATCCTGCTGATCCACGCGCTCGAATGCAGCGAGGAGCTCCGACCGATGCTGGCCGAGGTCTGGCGCGTGCTCGCCGGCGGCGGCCGCGTCCTGATCGTCGTGCCGAACCGGCGCGGCATCTGGGCCCGGCTCGACCGTACGCCGTTCGGCGCGGGCCACCCCTTCACCCAGGCGCAGCTATCGCGTCTCCTGCGCGAGATGGCGTTCACGCCCGTGCAGAGCTCTGCCGCCCTCTATATCCCGCCCTCCGCCTCGCGTATGGTGCTGTCCGCCGCCGGCGCCTGGGAGAATATCGGCGAGCGCTGGTTCACCTCCTTCGCCGGCGTCGCGATGGTCGAGGCGACGAAGCAGATCTACGCCAAGAGCAAGCCCGACACCCGGCAGCGCCGGCACCTGGTCTACAAGCCCGCCGCCACCTCGATCTGATGTCTGCCAGGAAACCGATGCGGATCGCGCTTCCCTTCGCCGGTGCCCTCCTCGCCGCCGTCTCGTTCTCCGCCCCGGTTGGCGCTGCCGCCATCGACTGCACCAAAGCCAAGGGTGCGCACGACACGGCGATCTGCGCCGATCCCAACCTGCGTCAGCTCAACCAGGATCTGGCGGCTGCCTACGACAAGCTCGCGTCAGCCGCGAGTGCGGCGGGCCAGGCGCAGGTGCACCGCGACGAGCACGACCGGCGCGCCTATATCGAGGAACTGTGCCAGCCGACAGATAGCGCCTGCCTCGCTGCGGCCTACCATCAGGGCGTCAGCAGCGCGACCAAGTTCGCCGACCAGGCCGCGGGCGGCGTGTTGGTCCCGGTCGAGCGGTTCCGGCTACAGAGCGCAAAGGACGCGAAGACCAGCATCGTCCGGGCCTTCCCGCGGCTCGACCAGCCGAACACCCCTTGGACGGACCAGTTCGAGGCCGCAGCGCGCCAGGCTGCGGCCGCCCTGCTGCCCGAGGATCCGGACACCGCCGCGATCGTCGACTACCGGCCGACCTACCTGGCTTCGGACCTGGCGGCCGTCGCCTTCGCCGTCGCCACATACCCCCGTGGTGCGGCCCACGGCCTCAGCCAGCAGGTGTCCTTCACCTACCTGCCGACCGCGGAGCGCGGCCTACGGCCGGCCGACCTGTTCCAGAGTGGCACGACATGGAGCGGCTTCCTCGCCACGCGCGCATTCGAAACGCTGGGAAACCAAGCGACCAGCGGCGGCTGGACCTTGTCGATTTCCGGGCCAGGCGAGCTCGAGACGATCGTCGCGGATCCGGCGAACTGGCTGATCCACCCGGACGGGCTCGGCCTCTATTTCGCGCCCACGAGCGTCGGCCCCTATGTCGCGGGCGAGCACGAGGTGCTGGTGCCGTGGGCAGACCTGAAGCCGTATCTCTCAGCGACGCCAGCGTTCAAGGTACCGGGATCGGACTAAATCTCGCAAATAAATCGTCATTCCCGCGCAGGCGGGAATCCAGCGAGAGCCGCGTCAGCGGCGACATGACTCAATATCCGCGCCACCGCGCGTAAGGGACTGGATTCCCGCCTGCGCGGGAATGACGGGAGAGATCAGCCCGCCCGCCTCAGCAGAAACACGCCCTGCTCCGCCAGCCAGTTGGCGGCCTCGCTCTCGGCCTTGAGCCGCCAGGGCTGGCCCTCGCGGTCGAGCATCTGGGCCTGCTCGACGACAAGCCCCAGTTCCGCCGCGAGCGTCAGGAAGTCGCGGATCGTGCAGAGATGGATATTGGGCGTGTCGTACCAGCTGTGGTCCAGGAGCGAGCTGTGCGGCATGCGCCCGGTGACGAGCAGGCCAAGCCGCACCCGCCAATAGCCGAAGTTCGGCACCGAGACGATCGCGCGCCGGCCGATGCGGGTCAGCCGCTCCAGCACCTGGCGCGGCTGGCGGGTCGCCTGGAGCGTCTGGCTCAGGACGACATAATCGAAGGCCCCGGCCGGATATGTCGCGAGGTCGTTGTCCGCATCGCCCTGGATGACCGAGAGGCCGGAGCGCACGCAGGCATTGACGCCCGCCTGGCTCAGCTCCATGCCCCGTCCGTCGACGCCCTTCTCCGCCGCGAGATGGGCCAAGAGCGCGCCGTCGGCGCAGCCGATGTCGAGCACCCGGCTGCCGGGCGCCACCATGTCGGCGATGAGGCGAAGGTCGCGACGCAGCCCGTTGGAACCGATCACGAAAGCCCCCGGTGGCGGGCACAGCCCTCGATGAAGCCCTTCAGGGTCGCGAAGAATTCCGGCTCGTCCAAGAGGAAGGCGTCGTGGCCGGCGTCGGTCTCGATCTCGACGAAGCTGACATTGCCGGCGACCGCGTTCAGCGCATGGACGATGACCCGGCTCTCAGAGGTCGGATAGAGCCAGTCGCTCGTAAACGAGATCACGCAATAGCGCACGTTGCCGCCGCGGAACGCCTCGGCCAGCTGCCCGCCGTATTCGGCCGCGAGGTCGAAATAGTCGGTGGCGCGCGTGATGTAGAGATAGGAGTTCGCGTCGAACCGCTCGACGAAGCTCGCCCCCTGGTGCCTGAGGTAGCTTTCGACCTGGAAGTCCGCCTCGAAGCCGTAGGAGATGGCGTTGCGGTCCTGCAGGTTGCGGCCGAACTTGCGATGCAGCGCCAGTTCGGAAAGATAGGTGATGTGCGCCGCCATGCGCGCGACGGCCAAGCCCCGCTCGGGCCGCTTGTCGTGCAGGAAATAGCTGCCGCCGCACCAGTCCGGGTCGGCCATGATCGCCTGGCGGCCGACCTCGTGGAACGCGATGTTCTGCGCCGAATGGCGCGATGCAGTCGCGATCGGCACGGCTGCGAACACCCGGTCCGGATGAGCCGTCGCCCATTTCAGCACCTGCATGCCGCCCATCGAGCCGCCGATCGCGCAGAACAGCTGGTCGATGCCCAGGTGATCAATGAGCGCCACCTGGGCCTGGACCATGTCGCCGATCGTGATGACCGGGAAGTCGAGCCCCCAGGGCTGCCCGGTCGCAGGGTTGGCCTCCTTGGGCCCGGTCGTGCCGAGGCAGCCGCCCAGCACGTTCGAGCAGATGACGAAATAGCGGTCCGTGTCGATCAGAAGGCCGGGACCGATGAGCGTCGTCCACCAGCCGGGCTTGCCGGTGATCGGGTGGGTGTCGGCCACGAACTGATCGCCGGTCAACGCGTGGCAGACGAGGATCGCGTTCGACTTGTCGGCGTTGAGCCGCCCGTAGGTCTGATAGGCGATCCGATAGGACGCCAGCACCGCACCGGATTCGAGGGTCAGCGGGACGTCGACGACCAGGATCTTGCCTGCGGCAGCTTCGTTCGCTCGATGGATCGTCTCGGACAAACTCATCTCTGGGACAAGTGCGGCGCCGGCTCAACGCGGAAGCGGCGCGGGCGGGTTCGGTTTTAGCAGATGGTATCTCGGTCGCGCCTCGGGAGATGTCAAATGCTTAATGCGCGGCCGCGCCCTCGGCGCGACGCGACGGCGCCCGGCGCGATTCGGGTTGTCGCTCGGGCCCGGCCGAGCGCAACATGCGGGACCCTCCCGATTTCCGGCCCGGGAAACGCACGCATTTTTTCGTTGGAACAGTGATTGCTTGATTTCCCGATCATGGATTCAGAGACAAGCCTCGACAGTTTGCGACAGAAGATCGACCAGATCGACGATCAGCTGCACGATCTTTTGATCGAGCGGACGAGCCTGGTCGAGGAGATCCGCAGCCGCAAGAGCCGCAACGGCACGCCGGTGATCCAGCCCGCCCGCGAAGCCGCGATCTTCCGGCGCCTGGCCGGCCGCCATCGCGGGCCGTTCCCGCTGGGCGCCGTCCATCGCATCTGGCGCGAGATCATCACCGCGATCACCGCGCTGCAGCAGCCGATCGCCGTCGCGGTCCATGTGCCCGACGATCAGCCCGGCGCCTGGGATGCCGCGCGCGACCATTACGGCAGCCAGGTGCCGATGACACCGTACAGCACGATCAGCCAAGTGATCCGCGCGGTCAGCGAGCGCTCGGCCACGATCGGCGTGTTGCCCATGCCGACGGAGGACGAGGCCGATCCGTGGTGGCGGCAGCTGATGTCGCGCGACGCCGGCGCCCCGCGCATCATCGGCCGCCTGCCCTTCGCCGGCCGCGGCAACGCACGCACCGGGCGCGACGCGGTCGCGATCGCCTGCCAGGCGGTCGAGCCCGCGAGCTGCGACCGCACCTTCATCGTCGTCGAGGTACCGGCACAGATCAGCCGCGCGCGGCTGCAATCATGCTTGAGCGCTGCCGGCTTTCAGTGCGATCTGCTGGCTGCCTGGGCCAGCGACGGGCTTTCGCTGGCGCTGGCCGAACTGCGCGGCGCCGTGGCGCCCGACGATGCGCGCCTTGCGGACCTGTCGGCGCAGCTGGGCGAGCCGATCGACCGGCTGTTCCATCTGGGCGGCTATGCCGAACCGTTCGTGACCACGCCCCGCGCCTGAAACTTCGTTCAAAGAGGCTCTTTCCCGTGACCAGCACAGAGACGCCGTCCCCCGAATCCCGCCAGCCCGTCGCGCGCCCCGGCGTTCTCGACATCGCCCCTTATGTCGGCGGCGAGTCCAAGGTCGCTGGCGTCAACCGCGTCATCCGCCTCGCGTCCAACGAGGGCGCGCTCGGGCCGAGCCCGAAGGCGATCGAGGCTTACAAGGCACTGTCGGGCGAGATCCACCGCTATCCGGACGGCGGCTCAGCGGCGCTCAGGGCGGCGCTTGCCGGCCGCTTCGGGCTCGAGGCGGAGCGGATCGTGTGCAGCGGCGGCTCGGACGAGCTCATAACGCTCTTGACCCGCGCCTATGCCGGTCCCGGCGACGAGGTGCTCTATAGCCAGCACGGCTTCCTCATGTACCCGATCGCCGCCATGGGCGTCGGCGCGACGCCGGTGACGGCACCCGAGACGAACCTCACGACCAACGTCGATGCGCTGCTGGCCGCCGTCACCGAGCGCACGAAGCTCGTGTTCG
The DNA here is from genome assembly GCF_014643535.1 of Aliidongia dinghuensis. Taxonomy (NCBI): domain Bacteria; kingdom Pseudomonadati; phylum Pseudomonadota; class Alphaproteobacteria; order Rhodospirillales; family Dongiaceae; genus Aliidongia; species Aliidongia dinghuensis. Next base: position 184,894 of record NZ_BMJQ01000016.1, read on the forward strand.
TCGCCAACCCGAACAACCCGACGGGCACCTATCTCTCCGCGGCCGAGATGGCGCGGCTGCACGCGGGCCTGCCGTCCCATGTCGTGCTGGTGATCGACGCTGCCTATGCCGAATATGTCGGCCAGCATGATTACGAGCCGGGCATCGAGCTCGTCCGGCGCTCGACCAACACGGTCATGACCCGGACTTTCTCCAAGATCTATGCGCTGGGCGGCATGCGCGTCGGCTGGGCCTACTGCCCGGACAATATCGCCGATGTGCTGAACCGTCTGCGCAACCCGTTCAACGTCAACGCCGCCGGCCAGGCCGCCGCGGTGGCGGCGCTCGAGGACGTCGAGTTCGCCGAGGCAAGCCGTGCCCACAACGACAAATGGCTGCCCTGGACCAGCGAGGGGCTGACGCGGCTCGGCCTGAAGCTCACGCCCAGCGTCGGCAACTTCGTGCTGGCCCAGTTCCCAGAGACGACCGGGCACAGCGCCGACGCGGCCTGGGATTACTTGAAGTCGCGCGGCATGCTTACCCGCAAGATGGGGAGCTACGGCCTGCCGAACGCGCTCCGGATCACCATCGGCACGGGCGACGAGATGAAGGCGGTGGTGGACGCGCTCAGCCAGTTCCTCGGCAAGTCGTGAGCAACGCCCTCTTTCGCCGCGTCGCGATCATCGGGTTCGGCCTCATCGGCTCGTCGCTCGGCCGGGCGATCAAGCAGCATGGCCTTGCCGGCACGCTGGTCGCGATCGACCGGGACGCGCCGTCGCGCGACGAGATCGCGCTCCTCAAGCTCGCCGATGAAGTGACCGGCGATCTCGCCGCCGGCGTGGCCGACGCCGACCTCGTCGTGCTGGCGACGCCGGTTTCAACCTACGCCGAGCTTGGCCGCGCCATCGCACCGCTGCTCAAGCCCGGCTGCATCGTCAGCGATGTGGGCTCAGTGAAGCAGCTGGTGCTGGAAGACCTGGCGCCAGCCCTGCCGCCGCACGTCCATCTGGTGCCGGGACATCCGATCGCCGGCACTGAGCGGTCGGGCCCGGGCGCCGGCTTCGCGAGCCTGTTCGAAGGCCGCTGGTGCATCCTGACGCCCGCTCCTGGGACCGACCGGGCCGCGGTCGCCGCGGTGAATGCGCTGTGGCACGCGATCGGCAGCGACGTGGTCGAGATGGATGCGGAGCATCACGACAAGGTGCTGGCCATCACCTCGCACCTGCCGCACCTGATCGCCTACACGATCGTCGGCACCGCCGTCGATCTGGAGGAGGACATCAAGTCCGAGGTCGTGAAATTCTCGGCGAGCGGCTTCCGCGACTTCACGCGCATTGCGGCGTCGGACCCGACCATGTGGCGCGACATCTTCCTCAACAACCGCGAGGCGGTGCTGGAGATGCTGCAGCGCCTGACCGAGGATCTGTTCGCGTTGCAGCGGGCGATCCGCTGGGGCGAAGGCGACTTCCTGTTCGAGCGCTTCACCCGCGCCCGCGCCATCCGCCGCAGCGTGATCGAGGCGAAGCAGGCCTAGGGCCGGATCGAATTGAGGGGAATCCGTCCCTAATCAAATAGTTAGAGCGCCCGTCACCAGTCGATCGTCACCAGTCGATCCGGGCGAGCTTCATGAGCCGCGCGGGGCCGAGGAACAGGGCACCGTCCTGGATCGTCACCGGAGTCTTGAGCTGTGGCGAACCATCGACGCCGCGCTGGGTCATCATCGACAGACCCATCCGCACGAGGGAGGCGTCGTTCTGCCGGATCACGCCGCCATCGACCAACGCGTCGACGATGGCCTCGTAGCCCACGATGCGCGCACTGAACGCTCCCAGCGGCTGCAGCGCCTTGTCGAGCGCCAGCGTGCCGTCGGCCGAGAGGCCGAGTGGCCCCCAGCCGAGATCGACGCCCTGCAGCTCGATGGTACCGCCATCATCGCGCCAAGTCGCGAGCGCATCAGCAAGCTTGCCGGCCGGCACGGGGCCACGCCACGTGGCGTCGAGCTTCACGTGATCGATCATTTGCCCGAGCGGAGCGACGCTGTTCGGCAGCGTGGCCTGGTGAGCCAGCAGGTTGATGGAAAACAGCGGCTCCTCATGGGAATGTGGCGACGCCGGCGGGAGAAGCAGCACCAGCGCCGCGTCGCCCACCTTCGTCGTCCGGTCGCCCGCCACGATCGAGATGTTGTCGGCGTTGACTTCCGCGCGTTTGCCTCCGGGCACGCCACCAGGGCCGACCACGGCACTCAGCCGGCCTGCAAGCCGATCGACGGCGACGGTGCCCTGGAGTGCTGCGAGCGAGGCGCCGTTCGGCATGGCGAAGTGCCAGGCACCGAGCTTCCACGGCTGCGCCCAGGCGAGCAGCACCGGCACCGTGACCCGCCCCTTGGCGCCATGCGGCAGCCCGTCGGCGGCGACGTCGGTGAGACGCACCTCGAGGCGGAACGGGAAACCCTGAGTCATCTCTGTGCCGGCCGCGAGTTCGACCCCGTCCGCGCGCTCGCGCGCGATGAAGGCATCGACCTCTCGGCGCACCTGATGGGCGAGCAGCAACCAGAGGACGGAATAGAGCGCGACCAAGGCTGCGGCTGCAGCAACGCCGGTCTGTAGATTGAGGCGAGGACGAAACATGGCGCGCGGTTATACGCGGGTTCCGAAGGCGGGTCGATGGGCAAGGCGCGTCCCGCGTTCCGGGCATGGCCGACCGGCGCCACCGGCGATTGCCGCCGCCAACCACCCGCTGCCAAGCTCGGCACGCTTCACCCCTGTTGGTTTGCCGCACCCCCGAGACCGTTCGATGGCCGTGCCTCACCCCGCCGCCCTCTCCGCCTCGCCGCTCCAGCGTGTGGCGCCCGCCTTGTTCGTGCTGCTCTGGTCGACCGGCTTCCTCGGCGCCAAGCTCGGCCTGCCCTATGCCGGCCCGATGACGTTCCTCGGCGTGCGGTTCGCCATCGTCGCCGTGCTTGCGGCTCCGCTCGCCCTCGCCTCCGGTGCTCGCTGGCCCGAGCGCCCGGCCCAGCTGCTGCACGTCGCCGTGGTCGGGCTCCTGATGCAGTTCGCCTATCTGGGCGGCGTCTTCACCGGCATCGCCCATGGCGTGCCGGCCGGCGTCTCGGCGCTTATCGTCGGGCTGCAGCCGATCCTGACGGCGGCCCTCGCCGGCCTGGTGCTGGGTGAGAGGATCCGCCCGGTGCAATGGCTGGGACTGGCCCTGGGTCTCGCAGGCGTGGCGCTCGTCGTGATCAATCCGGCGCTGCTCGACCGCGATCGGCTCGGCGCCGCCGGCATCACGATCGTCGCCATGGTCGCGATCACCGTCGGCACGCTCTACCAGAAGCGTTTCTGCAGCGGGATCGACCTGCGGGTGACCGTGGTGATCCAGAATGCGGTTTCCGCCCTCGCGATGCTGCCGGCGGCGCTGCTCTTCGAGCCGTTCACGATCGAGTGGACGCCGCGCTTCGTGTTCGCCATCGCCTGGCTCGCGATCGTGCTCTCGCTCGGCGCCACGATGCTGCTGTTCTACCTGATCCGCCACGGTGCCGCCTCGCGCGTCTCGAGCCTGTTCTACCTGACGCCGGCGGTGACCGCGGTCATGGCCTTCGCGCTGTTCGGCGAGACGCTGAGCCCGTTGGCGCTCGTCGGCATGGCGCTCGCCGCCGCCGGCGTCTGGGCCGTCAACAGCAGCGGCCGCGGCTGATGCTCTGGTCTGAACACGCGTCGGCACCGGATGCGCTGCCGGTGCCCGAGGGCGACCTCTGGGTCTTTGCCTACGGCTCCCTCATGTGGGACCCGGGCTTTCCGCACGAGGCGATCCTGCCGGCGGAGGTCGAGGGCTTGACCCGGGCCTTCTGCGTCCGTTCCGAAGGCCATCGCGGTACCGTCGCCGCCCCTGGCCTCGTGGTCGGCCTGCTGCCGGGCGGGCGCTGCCGCGGCCTCGCGATCAAGGCTGACGGACGGCACAAGGCAGCGACGCTCGATTATCTCTGGCGCCGCGAGATGGCCCTCGCCGACGGCTATGTGCCGCGTCGCGTGATCGCACGCCTCGACGACGGGCGCTCGATCGAAGCGCTGACCTTCGTCGCCGATCTCGAGCATGCGGCCTACGCGGGCGGGCTCCCGGTCGAGGAAGCGGCCCGGCGCATCGCGACAGCGACCGGGCAGCGCGGCACGAATCGGGACTATTTCGAGCGGACCTTGGCGCAACTCGTCCGGCTCGGCATCGAGGACCTGGGCCTCGCACGCCTCGGCCAAGCCATCGTCGCCCTGGCCTAGCATCGATTCGGGGTGGCGCCTGGGCCGCCGCCGGCAAATCCGCTGTTGACTGCCGCCGCCGTCCGCGCAATCTGCGCGGCGCTCCCAACGGGCGGAGCAAGACAGGGTTAGGACACCAGGGGATGACGGAAGAGAAGCAGAGCAGCGGCAGCCAGGCCACAGCGGCCCGGCCGATGTTCTTCAACCGGTTGATGACGCTCGACCGCGAGCTTCACGCCAACATGAAGCTCAACACCAATGCCGGCTTCGGCTTCGCCGCGCACACCCACCTGATCCCGATCACCATCGCCGAGTTCCGTTTCGTCGCGCGCCAGTACCCGATCATCTTCAGCGCCGGCGAGATCCCGATGCCGTTCGCCGTCGTGGGGCTGCGCGAGAATACGAACCTGATGGTCAATGAGAGCAATCAGTGGCGCAACCGCACCTACATCCCCGGCGCCGTGCACACCTATCCGTTCATTCTGCTGCCGATCGCCAAGGATTCGAACGAGGTTTCCGTCGTGATCGATCCGGACGCGGCGAGCCTCGGCGAGATCGGCGAAGCATTGTTCAAGGACGGCACGCCGACGCCGATCCTGTCGCGGATCATCGAGCTCACCAACCATTTCCGTGCGGGCATGATGAAGACGATCGAGTTCGGCAAGATGATCGCGGCCGCCGAGCTCTTGGTGCCGCGCGGCGTCGAACTCCTGCTGCAGGACGGCAGCAAGTTCCGCATCGACAATTTCCTCACGCTCGACGGGGCGAAGATCGACGGGATCGCCAACAACATCTTCCTGCGCTGGCGCAAGGACGGCTGGCTGCTGCCGCTGTTCCAGTGCCTGCAGTCGCTGGATTCCTGGTCCATGCTCGCCGACCTGGAGAGCGATCGCCGCGCCGCGGCCGCCAACGCTTGATGACGAAGGGCGGGCCCCTGAGCCCGCCCTTATCTCGACGCCGAACGGCCGTCGCGGCTCAGGCGTGGACACTCTCGGTGTAAGCGGCGAACACATCATCGATCGCGCCGAACATACGGACCCGGCCGCGCTCCAGGAACAGCGCCTTGTTGCACCATTCCTTGACGATCGCCTCGGAGTGGGAGGCGAGCACCAGGATCTTGGAGCCAGAGACGAAGCTCGCCAGCCGGTGGCGTGCCTTTTCCAGGAAATAGGCGTCGCCGGCGAGGAGCCACTCGTCCATCAGCAGGATTTCCGGCCTGACGCAAGTCGCGACCCCGAAGGCAAGCCGCATCAGCATGCCGCTCGAATAGCTGCGGATCGGCATCTTGAGATAGTCGCCGAGCTCGGTAAAGGTCGCGATCTCGTCGATGCGGCCGGCCATTTCCTTGGGCGCCATTCCCATATAGACGCCCCGCAGGATGATGTTCTCGTAGCCCGTGGCATCATGGTTGAGGCCAAGCGCCGAGTCGAACAGCGGGGCCACCTTGCCATCGACATCGATCAGGCCGTCGGTCGGTTCGTAAGTGCCGGCGAGCACGCGCAGCAACGTCGTCTTGCCGGCACCGTTCGGGCCGATAAGGGCGACACGATCGCCTTCCTCGACGTCGAGGCTGATCTTGTCGAGCGCATGCACCACCAGCCGGTGGTTGGCATCGGCGAGAATTCGCCCCCCCGCACCCGCGCGCATCAGGGTCTTCTTCAAAGACCGGCTGCTGCCCTGGTAGATCGGAAAATCGACGGAAACATCACGCAGACGAATCGCAGTCACAGCGGTCACACCCAATAAGCGATGCGCGCGCGGAAGCGGGCGAAGAACGGGAAGCCAACGAGCCAGCAGAACGCTGTCGACCCGAGTGCCACCAGCCAGGACGTCAGCGGCGGCCACTCGCCCAGCAATGGGGCTCGGATGAGATCGATGAAGCAGTTGAACGGATTGTAGAGTGCCAGCGCGACATGGGGGCCCAGCAGTTCCGGGCGCCACATGATCGGCGTCATGAAGAAAATGACCTGCAGCAGGCTGGCGACGACCGGCGGCACGTCGCGGAAGCGAGCGCAGAGCGCCGCCAGCACTAGCCCGGCCGGTACGGCGCACAGGATCATCAGCAGCATGCCGGGCACAACCAAGAGATCGGCCCAGTTAACCGGAACGCTGAACCAGACGACCACGACGAGAAACACGATGAGATTATGGCCGAACACGATCAGGTTACGCGCGATCACGCGATAAAGATGGATCGCGAGCGGCATGCGGATCTGCTTGATCACGTGCTCCGCCGAGACGAAGGCGGTGCAGGCCTCGCCCAGCACGGTCGAGATCAGGCCCCAGGCGAGGATGCCGAGCGAGAGATAGGGCAGATAAGTCGCGATGTCTGTTTTGAACAGTCGCGAATAGAGCATGCCCAGGCTGCCGATCATGATTGCCGTGCTGAGCGTCAGCCAGAACGGCCCGAGCACGGAGCCGCGATAGCGTTGCTTGATATCGGTCCAGGCGACGAGGCCCCAGAGCCACCAGTGCACGAACCCCTGGCCGAGGTCGCGGAGCGCCAACACCGCCCGCGACGGGGGGCGCGCGAGCGTTACCGGCCGCGCGGGCGCAGATTCAGCAAGATCAAAACCGGTCACAAAAAGCCACTTCCTCAAGTTCGAGCGCTTCACACCGTCCGATGCTGCGCGCCCAGACGATTCAACTGTCGAGCGCCGGGCCACGCGTCCCGGCCGAACTGCCGGGCGATGTCCCGCTCCGCCTGAGTCCCCAGGCTCTGCCGCAGACCCGGCACTTCCGCCGCCTGCCGGAGACAGTGTGCGGCATGCTCGACCGAAGGGTTCGCCCAATTCATGTCATTATAGTCGTATTTCCGCTGCGGATCGGTGGCGGGGATCAACGAATAATCCACCAGCATCGAATTTTCGCGGGTCATGAAGTCCAGATTGCCGGACCAGCCGGTCGCAACCACCAGCTTGCCGAGCTGCATCGCCCGGGCGAGCGGCAGGCCGAACCCCTCGGTCCGATGCATCGACAGCAGCACGTCGACCGAGCACAGCAGATCCGACATCTCCTGATCCGTCAGCTTCTGCTCGATCAGGTGGATGTTGGGATAGCCACCCGTCGCCTCCAGCACGGCGGCCCTCAGGTCCGGCGCCAGGCTGCCATCATTCATCTTGATGATAAGGTGCGCTTTCTCACGGCCGAACGCGCGGCGGAACGCCTCGATCGCGGCCAGCGGGTTCTTGCGGGCAAACGACGAGCCCATGTGGAAGAACGTGCCCACGACAAGCTCGTCCGCGCCGATGCCGAACTTCTGCCGCCAGTCGAACGTCTGCGGCGGCACCGGCAGCATCGGATGGGGCACCACATGCACAGGCAGATCAACTTCTGCGCGAATCGCATCGGCGGTGAAGCTGCTCGGCACCCAGATCTCGTTGACGAACGGGAAGCCGACGCGCCAGCTGTCGGGAATGCGTGGCAATTCCCATGACCAGTAGCCGATCATGCGCTTGCGACGGGTCGCAGCCCGCCCCATGGCGAGCAGCGCCAGCGGCAGATACGGCGCGTTGATGTGCACGATCATCGAGCCGCCGGGGTCGGCCCGATGCACGGGCGGCGGCGTCGGGTCACCGGGCATGTCGGCCAGATTGAGCCGTTCGCTGAAATCGAGGCTTTCAGCCGGAATACCGAGCGCCTCGAGCGCGGCAAGGCACATCCGGGCGCCCTCGCCGATGCCGGTCGTGCTGCGCATCAGGCCTGCGACGGTCACCGGCACGCCGCCGACAGCACCCTGGACCGGCCGCGGCGCCAGAATCGAGGTGAGGGTATAGAGCACCGCACGACGCGGTTCGCTCGGCAGGCGGCGCCACAATTCGTGCGCTCGGGCCCGCCAACGCGGGTGCCTTACGGGAGTGCTTGCCGTTTCTAGTGCCACAGCGGATGCCGCCTACCAATTGCCCGTTTTTGTGAACGCGGGGACGAGGTCCCGGTTTCATGCACAATGAACTTCTTTGTTATGAGTTGGATTTTGGTCGGCACTCTTTCACCAAAAAGCAGCATAGGCAACGCTGATTTCACACGACACATGCCTGAATCGCGCTCAGCACAATTGCTTACAACGAAATGAAACAAGAACTCACGGAATGAAATAGTCGTCCGTGAAGAACCCGCCTGAGCGATATTTCAGGCGGGTTTTGCGTCTGTGCCGTCGGCGGGCCAGACCTGGATCCAGGCACACAAGATCGCTGTGAACCACCTCAGCAGGAGGTGGAAATTG